>CAZXGX010000049.1:0-15009 GCA_964640475.1 uncultured Candidatus Bathyarchaeia archaeon | reverse complement strand
TATTCATGCCCAAATATTCCAAAAACCCAACATTAACATCCAACGATGAAGAATACATAATGCTAATTGAAGTCTGTGAAGAATTCGAAAAACAAAAAATCGACAAAACAGCACGCGAACAATCAGGAAATCCAGTAGAGATAGTGATTCGCAATCATCTTTTAAGAAGAAACCTTAACATTTCAAAAAATCCAAACGTCACAATCCAAGGATCAAAGATTAAAAATGATCTGCTTCTTTTAAAGAACGGCGTAGACCCAAGCCAGACTACGTTCCCGTCGGGCAGCGTGAAGATGGCAATAGAAATCAAGAACAACGCAGTCCCAGCCAAAACATTGGAAAATGGCAAACAGGAAGACCACAACAAGATTCTACGCTTTAAATTCAACGAGTTGCAGGCAATGGCTAATGTGAAGAATTTTGGTGTTATTGTTCTTTCTGAAACGCTACTGCCGCCTAAAGGTCCCTACAAATGGCGGTTCAAAGAAGAAGTGATAGGAAAACAAAACTGTAAAGTCTTTACTTTAGTTGCCCGCAAACTGTATCCTCCTGGTGGACTCTACATTAAATCTAACATAGAAGAAATGCTTCAAAAAGAGCAAATGAAGAAAACTGGAGAATTTCAGAAGCTGATTAAATATCTTCAAAATCTATAATTGAAAAAACTTGCCTCTAAAAGCGAACCTTCATTGAAACAATACGATATCTTGCAGAAGACACTTGCTTATAACCTAAATTGCACCTTTCACTCCTAATGAGAGATTTTTCAGATATTAAATTTAAAAAATGAACCCCACCTGCTGATTAATTTATATAACAAAAAGATTGTAAAGTAATTCTAATTTAAAGTGAAAATTTATGGCTTTAGATCCTGCGCTGAGGGCTATAGTTACTATATGTATCTTGGTTTTCTCAGCGAAGGTGCTGGGTGAAATCTTTTCATGGAGAAAGATTCCCGCAGTTTTAGGTGAATTACTTGCAGGTGTGGTTTTAGGTCCATATGCCTTGGGGTCTCTAATCACAGTCAATGGTGCACCAGTCATTGAAATTAATGAAATCGTACGCGCATTTGGGGAGATAGGCGGCATACTTATTCTCTTTGTAGCTGGTTTAGAGATGACTTTTAGAGATTTTAGAAGAATTGGACTCGGCAGCTTTGTTGTTGGAAGCCTCGGAGTTGTGATCCCGTTTATAATGGGTTACGGGATTACTGCAGCTTTTGGATTTGACATGATTACATGCCTTGTAATTGCCGCAGCACTGGTGGCAACTAGCATCTCGATTACTGCCCTTGTACTTCAAGAGCTAAACAAAGCCAGAAAGGAAGAATCCAAGATGATGATCAGTTCAGCAGTAGTGGATGATGTTTTAGGTTTATCGATTTTAGGTGTGATTATTTCATTCATAACAACAGCACAAGTCATGAATCCTTTTAACATAATTACTGTGATCTTAACTTCCTTGGGATTGTGGCTCGCCATAACAGTTTTTGCAGCGGTAATTCTTCCAAGAATCATTAATTTTACCTCTAAAGGGACAAATGCCACATTAGAAGCTGCCGCGACCGCATCCTGTTTTGGAGCTTCAGCGATAGCTGCATATCTTGGATTATCACCTATTGTTGGCTCCTTTGCAGCTGGAATGGCAATTGCAAGCTGTGAAACTGCCGAGAAAGTTCGCGAGTATGCTCGCAAAATAAGCATTATTTTTTCGCCAGTGTTCTTCGCTTTAGCTGGTGCAGCTTTTGACATAAGAGCATTCTTCACCATGGATTGGTTTTTTTATGCATTTTTCATTGCATTAATTATTGTCGCTATAGTTAGCAAGTTAATTGGGTGTGCTATACCAGCGGCTTTTTTCCTGAAAAGTCGTGTTAAAGGTATTCGTGTTGGGTGTGGCATGATTTCTCGCGGTGAAGTTGGACTTATTGTTGCTGGAGTTGCTATCTCCGCTGGCGCCATAACCCAAAGTACCTATGCCTTAATTTTAGGGATGATTATGATAACAACTTTTATAGCACCGTTGTTTCTGAGAAAGTCTTTTGAGAATTTAGAAACTAAGGAAGATGCATTAGATCAAGAAAATTCGGATGACTCAGAGTACATTCCACTAGCAGAAAGATAGTCATTATCCAAGTTATTTTAGTTTTATTTATTATTTTGAAAAGAAAAAGGGTAACAACAAATCTTACACTAATGCCCTAATACTATATTGCCCAAAAAAAATGGACTTACTTCAGTTTATACAACAAGATATTTCCTGTTATTTTTAACTCCTCAAATCCCCTTATATCATCGAACCGCCTAACAAATAATTTAAGACTAAAAGCTTGAGGGTACAAAGATTGAAGATACCACAACTCATTCAGCAAGATATTCAACTAATACGAACTCAATTGTTACCTAATAAAGTAAACCTGAGGACACTTTTATTCCAACAAGCAGACAACAACAAAAAAGCAGTTATGGTGCAGGGCACTGTGGCTTCTGTGGTCAGTGTTGACGAAATTGACCAGCAAACGGTTGGTACGTGGTTCATGAATTTGCCCACCACTGTGAAGAGTAGTGCTTCAGCAACCTACTTTTACTTGCAGGATGAGATTAATGAAGAAATTCTAGTTAAGTACCCTGCTGACTTGGATGTTTCAGTTCAAGACAAACTGATTATTGAAGGCATATTCAGCGCCCATGGAGTAACCATCGAGAACAAAGGATGGCTTCGAACAAAAAAAGAAGAGGCTCTAAACGACTTTGGCGAACCCTTCATTGGAGCCATAATTGTACAGAACCAGACTAAGCAGAAAATAGAGTACGTCCGACAAAACATCTAAGTGCAAACTTTTCTAGCTCACCCCAAGTTTACTAAAATTAATAATTTAACAGTTTTCTGCAAACACCGCTTATTCAAAGCCTATTAAAAAGGCTTCAGTTCATCACGAATTTAACAATCCTTAAATTGATTCAAGAAGAGAATATTATATGGGAGATTTTGGAAACCAATCGACTAATAGCTTACAATAAATTAAAAACAAACATAATTGATAATGGTTTTTGCACCGGCTGTGGAGCTTGTGAAGCGGCATGTCCCACATTAGCTCTAAAATTAGAAAATGAACATGTTGAACGAATTTATGACTGTTCAGAGAGCCTCGAGTTATGCCCAATATGTTATGAGTTATGTCCACACTCCGAGGCATTCCTGCTTAGAAGTCTGGAGCCCCTCTCTAATGCTCCGATTAGAAGTGAAGCCATTGGATATTTCAGAAAAATCCTAATTGCACAATCAAATGATCCAAAAATTAGAGGACTAAAGCATGACGGCGCAGTTGTTACTACGCTACTAACCTATGGATTAAACAATAAGATTTTTGATAGCGCAATAGTAACTCAAACTGAAAAAATAGGCTCAATCAAACCTAAATCTTTAGTAGCCATTGCCCAAGATGATGTTCTTAGTTCAATAGGCAGCAAATTCTTTCCATCCCCAGTTATAAAAGCCTACGAAGACGCCGTCAATGATTATGATAAGAAAAAAATTGCATTAGTAGGATTGCCTTGCCAAATTCTTGCAATGCGCAAAATAGACGCATGGAAACATAAAATCAGCGGCAAAACAAAATTAATAATTGGATTATTCTGTTTTGGAACTTTCTCTTTAAAACCGTTCTTAAAATATATAGAAAAAAAATACAAGATATCCTCTTCTGAAATTAAACGAATACAGCTCGCAAAAGAAATAATGGTGGAAACAAGTAAAGGCATCATAGGAATACCAATGGCTGAAGCAAGAAAGTATATTCTTCCAAGCTGTAAAACCTGTATAGACTTTACTTCTGAAGTTGCAGATATTTCGGTAGGAAGAGCATACCCACTTACAGACTGGTCAGTTGTTATAATTAGAACTAAAAGAGGAGAAGACTTCTTTAATCAAGCCATAGAAAAAGGAATAATTAAAACCTTAGACATCCAACAAAAACCACAAGTTTTCGAACGCGTCATAACAGTATCACTTCAAAAACGAACCAAGAGCCTAATTGAAGCAGCAAAACTTGAAAGAAAGCATATTTATGTTCCTGTGCGATTGCTGAGGGAAACCGAAGCATTAGAAACTGTTAAAGTTGAAGACATCATGAGTAAAAATCCAACAACAGTTCTAAGCAGCATTACTGTTGATGAACTTTTAGGAGTAATGGCCACTAAAACCCATATTGGATACCCCGTGATTGACGAAAAAGGAGAAGCAACTGGAATAGTTACAATTGAAGAAGTATCAAATGTGGATAAAAAATTAAGAGATAAAACCTCAGTCGGTAGCATCGCTAGACGAAACATAGATGTCTGCTATCCTGGAGAAACAGCTCTTGACGCATTTAGAAAAATGAGTAAACATGAAACTGGAAGAATTGTCGTTTTAGACCCCAATAATCACAAGAAAATTCTGGGAATAATTACTAAGAGAGACCTAATGCATGTTTTAGTAAAACAAGCCGCTAAAGGAGAGCCAGCTTAAAACTATTAATTTCAGCTATTCCTTAAACAACCATTTTTTTTCTAGTGACAATACTAAAAAATAGATACCAACAAAAAGAAGGGGAATCAACCATAATTCTCCAAACGGAATCACCCAAAAAACACCCAGATAAACGCAATAAAGAATATAGAAAACGAAAAATAAGCCAACAAAAAAAGCGGATAAACTCCAGTATCTAACTGCATTATTCTTTTTAGTATCAATCATACATTTTGCACCAACTATGGCAAAGATAACTGCTAAAGTAAAAATGAAAACCGTATTTAGGAAACTTAACAAGCGGGCATTCTCAATAAGCCAACTTAAGGTTGTTGATAATGTAACTTGAGCTCCATTTAGAAGTTCAAACCATTTAAGCAAGTACGATACCCAGAGAGCAAACAAATAATTCAGAAACAGAAATGCGGTCCACTTTATTACAGATTGAGACCCATTAGCATCTTTTTCAGCTTTTCTAATTTTCAAAGTTAACATAATCAAGCAAGGTACGATGAGGGTTACTTGAATTATTAATTGGGCTGATAAAAGAACGTTTGAAAGGAAAGGTAAAGCTGAGAAGCCAACCAGAAAAATAATTGAAGGAACAAATGACAAAAAATATGTAGCTTCACAAAGAAGAATTACAGACAACTTGCCTTTAAGCGCTAAGAAGGAATTGCTTTGATTTCTAAAAAGGATGCATGCTGATAGAACAGCGTAGAATCCGCCGATAACCCTTGCAATTAATCCTAAAAACGCACCATAATCCATCAGGTTAGCTGCAAACAAACTAGAGGAGTCCACGAAACGAAAACCCATGGGTGGAATATAGTAACCAGGATTAAGAATCGTTTCAGCCATCCAGAAAGAACCTTTCATAAACCAATAGACTGCGTAGGAAAAGTATGATAAACAGACAATAAGAATCAAAACCTTTACAGTGGTATTTGATTCCATTTTTACATCAGCTTAACATTATTCCTAAACTGCAATTCAAGCCTTACTACTCTAAGGTTCAAAGTAACTACACCTTTAGTAGCTACATTTAGTATTAAAGTTCTTGAACTGAATCATACTAACATTAGAAAGGGTAGAAGTTGTAAAAAGACAGCGTATTTGTAGCGCTGGTTATTTATTTAATAAAAAGAAGAAAGAAGACAACGGCTACAAAATTATTTAGAAAACTGATGTTAGAAAACGCATTATTATTTCAGGAAACACACCGATTAATATTGAAATTACCGCTAGTGCGCATAATGGGAGGGTCATAGTTAACGGTGCTTCTTTGACTTTTTCCATACTTGACGAGATTGGTCCAAAGAATATTCGAACAGCAGGCCAGAACGTATAGACAACCGTTAGAAAGGTTGCAAATAAACCTATTACTGCTAGAACCATGAATGGCGCGGATGTTAATCCTTGCTGGAATATACCAGTGAACATTATCCATTCTGCTTGGAAGCCGCTTAATGGTGGAATAGCTGAGAGAACCATGGCGCCTATAATGCACAATGTTGCTGTTAGAGGCATCTTTTGTGCTAAGCCGCCCATTTCTTTGATGCTTCGAGTGCCTGTTTGGGTTACAAGTATACCTGCAACAGAGAATAAGATAGCTTTACCAAGAATATGGCTTGCAAAGTAGAAAACGGCGCCATCAACACCCATGGCAGTCATGCTGGCAAGACCAAGTATAGAGTAAGCTGTTTGCCCAATTGTGGAGCATGCAAAGAGACGTTTAACATCATCTTGCCCAATTGTCAGGTATGCACCATAAATCATTGTTACGATTGCTAGTATCATTAGGGGCATGCTGAAGATTTGGAAAGAAGCAAACATGTTCTGATAGAGCAGTCGTGCAATCATGTAGGTGCCTAAACCAACGATTGTAGCTAAAACCGCGGCGATTGATGTGGGGTGTTCAGCATGAACCAGGGGCAGCCAAACGTGGAATCCGAAAGTTGCCATCTTCACCAAGAACCCAACAAGCATTAAGCCACAAATTAAAAGGCCGATGTCTGTTCCAGATAAAACTGATAACGAATTAATTACAAAACTGCCTGCGTTGACTCCGGCTATGATTGCACCAATCAGGTATAGTACAGCTCCAGCCTGTGTCCAGACAAATGACATCGTAGCTATGCGGTGGCGGTCTTTGTATCCAAACACATCCATTAGGACATAGAAGGGAACAAGACCTGACTCGATAAAAAGGAAAAGTTCGATTGTGTTGGTTGATAATGCTGCACCTATTAAACCGACTGGAAACAGCAGGAAAAGCGCGTAGTAAAGGGAAAACATTCCAGGTTTATCTTTGCCGTATAAATTCTCAATTCGGTGATCCATATAATTGATTGAGTATACAGTCATTGCTGTACATACTATGCTCATGATCAGGGCAACTGGCACAGATAAGCCATCTGCAAGTAAACCAAAATCCAAACTGAAAACAACAGTGCCCCATGAATAAGTTTCAAATAAGTCTCCACCTTGAGTCCACATCTGAAAGGCAACATAGGTCAACAGAGCAGTTACATAAATCATCGATGCCGCAGCTACCCAACCCAAATTCTTCTTAAGCTTCTTACCCAGAAATGCACAAACGATAGCCGCAATTAACGGCACCAAAACTGTTTGCAGTAGTATGTATGGAATTTGGGTTTCCATTTAAATGAAGCCTCCCAGCCATAAAGCTATCAAAACAATAACTAAAAACACTAGCAAGTAAAGCATGTTAATTCTTAGTTTACCTGTTTGAATCCTCTTTAAGCCAGCACTAAGAACTTTAAATCCAGCTGGGATGCCATCGTTTATTGCACGATCAAGCGGAGTCTCGATATTTTCCTGGATTAATTTGCCAAGTTTAATGGATGGTTCTACAAAGACTCTATTGTAGAATGCGTCGATGTACCAACGATTCCAAAGGAAACTATAAATGCCTTTTAGTAAGCCGCTTTTTTCCACAATTTTTTCAGGTTGCGATTTACTGCTAATGTATAGCCGGTAAGCAGGTACTGCACCAATTAGAATCATCACTGTTGACGCAACAGCAATTACAATTTCTAAACTTAAGCCGCTAAGTCCCCAAACAGAAGCACCAGTACTACTAACGGCTGCAAGTCCTAGAGTATTCATGTAATAATTCTCGAAAGTTGATGACAGGAAATCACTCACCAGTGGACCAATTAAACCTATTATTACTGTCAAGACAGCTAGTACCGCGTAAGGTGCAAGCATAATCCAGTGGGCCTCTTCCCCATGAACATGGTCATCGTGTTTTTCATTATCCCCAAATTCATGCTCTTTATGCACGTTCCCAGTTGGAGTACCAGTATGGAACACTAAACCCATTATTCGGATAACATAAAATGACGTTAAAATAACCGAAACTAAGGCAACCGCAAAAATCGCATATTGCCCGCTTTCCAAACAAGCCAACAGCACATTGTCTTTGCTCCAGAATCCTGAAAGCGGAAAAACACCCATAAGTGATAGAGAGCCAATCCACATGAAGATCCATGTAGACCGCATTTTATCAGTTGGCAAATTCATCTCAGACAAGTAAATTGTGCCAGAAGCGTGGATAACAACGCCTGCACCTAAGAATAAAATAACCTTGAATAAACCATGGTTAAGTAAAAAGAAAATTGAGGAAGAAGTACCAACCACTAATGAATCAGCACTCAAACCAGAGACACCTAAAGCTAGAACCATGTATCCGATAGCACTCATGGTAGAGTATGCAAGTGCTTTCTTGAGTTCCTTAGCAACAATCGCTTGTGTGCCACCTAAGAAGGCAGTGAACGCGCCGATAGCAGCTGTAACTATGAAGAATGTTAACGCCTCAGGGTACACTGTAGGACCAGCCCAAGCCGCAATAAAGAATATTGGCAGCATACGGGCAATCAGGTAAACTCCTGCTTTGACCATTGTAGCTGCATGAATTAATGCTGAGACAGGTGTTGGACCAGACATTGCTTCAGGAAGCCATTCATGAAATGGAAACTGGGCAGATTTTGAGAAGGGACCTAAAAGCAGCAAGACACAAGTTAAAGCCATAATGCCGGGGGTTGCAGCCATCTGTGGAAGCCAAGTTCCAGCAGTCTGGATTAACTCTAAGAAATTGAATGTGTGAGCATACAAGTAAAGAATTATTATGCCACCTAATAGTGCAACGTCACCAAAGGAGGTTACTAACAAGGATTTGAGCCCGTTTCTTGAAGGCTTCTGGAATGGGAAGGGAGCTGGTCCACCGATCCATCGTTCCTTTTCATCTCTATAGTAGTATCCGATTAAGCCAAAACTGCATACACCGACAAGTTTCCAGCCGATGAACATCATGATAAAGTTGTCAGCTAGAACAAGCAGAAGCATTGAGCCTATGAATAGTAGCATAAAGAACCAGAATCGGGCAACGTTCTTGTCATGTTCCATGTACTTGGATGAGTAGACAATAATTAGGAACCCCAAGAAGGCAACTATGTTGGCTATGATTATGCTTAGCGGGTCAATTAGTAAGCCGATGCCTACTTGGCCGCCTGAGATAGAAAACCAGACCAACGAATTGGGAATGTTGCTGTAGTTGAATAAGTTTGGAACCATCAGCAGAGTCATGACACAGCTTAGCAACGCCATGGCGATTACCGTTAGGTTCATAGCCTTTCGGTTGACTTTGTTTAGCGCTAAAGCGGCTAATGATCCTATTACTGGCAGAATCCAGCAGAGCCAGGGTGCAACATCAATAATTTGCATTTAGATTGCGCCTCCTATGGACATTACTGCTTCTATAGCTTGCTTAGCAAAGTTAACTACGGGATCAGGCCAGATACCAAAGAGCACTATTAAAATCGACAATATACAGATGGGTACAAGCAGAAGCAAAGGCGCCTCTTTGACTCTGCCAAATTGTTCTGAAGAGATAGGCTGAATTAACGCAAATATAATTCGCAAATAGAAACCTGCAGAAATTACACTGTTAAGCAGTAAGGCAACTCCTAACCAAGTCATGTTTGCCTCCACTGTAGAAGAGAACAGCATTAGTTCTCCTGGGAATCCGTTAAGTGGCGGCATACCAATTAATGCAAAAACAGAAATTGCAAAGGCAAGTGCTGTCAGAGGCATTTTGCGTCCAACACCTTGTATCTCTGAGAGGTCTCTTGTACCCAGTCTATAGATTATTGCGCCTACACAAAGGAAAGCAGACCCTTTCATTAAGGCGTGATTGAAAAATTGCACAAAAGTTCCCTCTAAACCAGTTTGGGTTCCTACGGCTAAGCCTATTAGCATATACCCGACTTGCCCGATGCTTGAGTACGCAAGCATGCGTTTTACATCGGTCTGCATTAACGCGGTAATGTTGCCCAATAGCATTGTTATAATACTTAATGCTGCTAATGCTGGTGCCCAAACGTCTTGGATTTGTAGAAATGCTGTGAAGAATACTTTGGCTATAGCAAAGATGCCTGGACCGATTACTATACCTGAGAGAATTGCAGAGATAGGTGCTGGAGATTCTGAATAAGCGTCTGGTAACCAAGTGTGAAGTGGAAAAACGGCTGTTTTTACGCCAAAGCCGATAAAGATGAACAAGGCTGCAATGTACACCCAAGCGTTTACTGTCGTGCCAGCTAAAGCAGTGGTGAGACCTTCAAAGCTCAGGGTGCCGGTTAAGCCGTATAGGAAGGATATTCCAAATAGGGCTGTTGCAGATCCAGCGGCACTCATTACCAGAAACTTGAAGCCTGCTTCCACGGATTTTCCTTTTTCTTTAAAGAAAGAAACCAATGCATATGAGGAAATTGACATGAGTTCCCAGAAAACAAAAAGTGTTAACAAGTCGCCTGCAAAGACTATTCCTGTCATACCACTGATTAGTGTTAGAATTAATGTGTAGTAGAACGGGGTTCGGTTAGTATTTTCAACATACGCGATCGAATAAATTGATGCAACAATTCCTAGGCTCAAAAAAATTGTCGCCATGAAAATGCTTAACATGTCAACTCGGAGAATAGCTGAAATTACACTATTTTCAGGCACATAGATTACGCCGTTGCTGGCAACATCAAGATATAAGCCATACAATGCAAAGCCTGTTACTGCCAAAGCAATTGCGGTATAAGCACCGAAAATTTTTGCTCGATAACTTCTTGGAGTTGCCCAGCCAATTATAGGGGATATTACGGTGAATAATAGAAGCAAATCAAATGGTAGCGTAAACATGGCGTTTCCTCTTTATCCCCTCAACTTTTTCAATTCATCAACATCCAAGGTTCCATAATGACGGTAGATTAACACAACAATTGCTAGAGCAACAGCACTAACTGCCCCCGCCAAACCTATAGAAATACTAGCAAAAGAATGCCCCATTGAATCAACGAACCCAGGCATCGCATACGCAGCAAAAACAATGAAGTTGATATTCGCTGCATTCACAAGTATTTCGATGCCTAAAATGAGGCGAATCATGTTACGTTTTACTGCCAAACAATAAATACCAAGAATATAAAGCGCGATAGAAAAAATCACATAATAAGTAAGTTCAAGCATCATGGTTTCTCTTCATCTATTTTTGATAAACCAAGCGTCGCAGCCGCAGCTGCAAAAAGCGCAACAGCTTGCGCAATTAAGGCTAAGCCATAATTATCCCACATAAAACGGCTATCTTCAGAACCAACATTCTGATTAACATCCACAAAATTGCCATTTTGATTTTCCGAACTAAAAATTGGGAAAGTATTTTGAATAGCAACTGATGAGAAAATAATTATGGCTAAAACTGCAAAAGTGACGCCGACAATTATGGTTGCATCGATTTTCATTATCGTATACTCTCCTTACTTGTCGTCAACATTATAGCAGCTAGAAATATTGCCACAACAGCACCGGCATAAATTAGAACCTGAAAAACAGCCACATAGGGCGCATTTAGAAGCCAGAACAATCCACCAATGGCGATGCACATTCCACAGAATCCAATTACTGCATGCAAAACATTTTTCCTTTCTATGGTAAAAATTGCAAGAAGTATGGTTGCAATCATAAGAGCAACCTGTAATACTTCTTCTAACATCCAGCCTTCCCCACGATAACTTAAAAGAAAGTTTTAATAGGTGACTTTAATCTCTTTCGCAAAGGGTTATCAATGGTTAGTGAAATTCCGTTCATTTTGCCCCTTGTTTTCGGGGTTTCGTTAATTATAGCACTGATAATCTACTTTGTTGGCGGAAGAATTTCTGCAAAAGGTAAAAAGTCTGAAGGAAAAACTGCACCCTATAGTTGTGGAGAACAGGGGCCAGTTAAAGAAGTTAAAATGGATCTTGAAAGATTCCTTACATACGCGGTTTATTTTCTTATTTTTGATGTCTTAGCGTTTTTTATTATGACATCCTTTTACGCCACAGACTTTTTGCCTGTGGTCTATTCCTTAATTGTTTTAACTGCAGTTGGAATGCTAGTTTTCGCAAGAAAACACCTGTAACCTTGAAGGGGAGGTTTACTTTTTACTAAATTGATCTTAGAAGGAACCCTGAACTTATCGATAATATTAAAAGTGCGCGCAGAGTAATGAAAACTTTCAAGGACGAACTAAAGGATGATTGCATTTGCACTTGAAATTCTCCAGATACTAATCTTTCCAGGTGCACTATTCCTGTTCGTTTTAGCATTCCTCTACGAGTGGATAGACCGAAAAGCCTTCGCAAAAATCCAAAACAGGTACGGACCATTAAACACTGGCCCAGCAGGATTACTCCAACCGATTGCAGACTTCATTAAGCTACTCTCAAAAGAAGACATTGTACCTGCAATTTGTGACAATATGCTTTTTTCTGCAACACCAATTCTTTACCTTGTATTACCTTTAACAGCATTGTTTGTTATGCCGATTGCAGGCAGCACAGGTATAGCAGCTTTTGAAGGCGACTTAGTCTTTGTAATGTTTATTTTCGCAATGCTTGTTATGATGGTGTTTTTAGGCGGTTGGAGCTCAAGAAACAGATACGGAATCATAGGTGGAGCACGTGCAATGCTTCAAACAATGAGCTATGAGATCCCAATGGCTTTGGCTCTTAGCGGTCCAGCAATTGCGGCACAAAGCCTCTCAATAAGCACAATTTCCCAATGGCAAAGTAGTACAACATGGCTGTTTATTCTTCAACCAATAGGCTTTGTTGTTTTAATTATTTGTTTGATGGCTGAATTGGAAGCGTCACCTTTCAATATTCCTGAGTCTGAGTCAGAAGTTGTAGCTGGTTGGCGCACTGAATTTAGCGGCAGAAAATTAGCTATGATTAGGCTTGGCAAAAATTTTGAGTTAGTGTTAGCTTCTGCCTTAATCGCGACGTTATATCTAGGTGGCGTTCAGGACTTCTTGTTTATCCCTGCAGTTGTAGTATTTCTTGTGAAGACAATAGCGGTAGTTCTGCTAATTTCTTTCTTAAGAGCAATATTTGCTCGTTTACGTCTTGACCAATCAATTTCTGGAGTATGGAAATTCTTGTTGCCATTAGCGATACTGCAGATTATTCTTGTAGAATTAGGCATCGGCATAATCTAGATTCGAAAAAACAATTAGCATTATTCTTTGACGGCTTGATCTGCAGGCGTTGAAGGCGTTACCTGAACTTGTGCGTTTGAAGGTGTAGGTTTCAACAATAGAGTACTCTTGTCGGTGACAGCTAATTCAAAATCCTTAGATGATTTAAAAACTCCTCTGGGACAGGTGTCGGCGCATTGATAACAGAAAATGCAACGATCAAGATGTATTAGTGGACGTTTTTTCCCGTCACAAGTAATAATTTCTATAGCTTTAGAGGGACATTCTCTTGCGCATAAGGTGCAGCCAATACATTTCTCCAGGTCTAGTACCTGTTTACCTCTAAAGTTTTCAGCCACTGACGCTGGCACTGCAGGATATTTTTGGGTAGCTGACTTCTTAAAAAGATTCGAGAACGCATCTTTTGCCAGGCGGATTGACATTCGTTTTTTGTTCGTCATTTGTTTCACCGTTATCTGTCTGTGCAGGAAAAGCATGGATCTAAGCTAACAAAGTTCACGGGGCAATCTGCAAAGTTTTGTCCAATAGCGGTTTTAAGGAACGATGGAAGATTAGCAAAGGTTGGAGTGCGCACTTTAACACGATCAGGACTGGCTGTTCCATTGCTTTTAATGTAGTAGAAGAGTTCTCCTCTTGGAGCCTCGTTAACCGTAATTGCTTCGCCAGCAGGCACTATTTTCGGCGCCTTCATTTTAATTGGTCCAGCAGGCAAATGATCAAGCGCATATTCAATTATGTTTATACTTTCAATCAATTCATCCATTCGCACATTCATTCGCGCCCAAGTGTCACCTTCAGTATACACTATCTGCTTGAACGGAATTTCACCATAAGCTTCGTAAGGCTCAAGTTTTCTCACATCAATACCTAAACCTGAACCTCGTGCAACTGGTCCAACAACGCAAAGTTTCAAGGCGTCTTCACGTGAAAGTACACCAACACCTTCCATACGTAACCTTATGGATTTGTTGTTTCGATATGTTTCTTGATAAGCAGGAATTTTTTTCCTCAGGTCTTCAAGTGTTGACTTAATTTTGGGAAAGTCTGCTTCATTTATGTCTCTTCTTACGCCGCCTATTGTAATTGCTGAAGAATAAACACGGTTACCACTTGTTAACTCGATAAGATCCATTACAGGTTCACGATCACGCCATAAATACTGGAAAAGCGTATCATAACCCATCTCTATACATGCATGCCCCAAAGTTAACAGGTGACTATGAAGCCTATTTAGTTCCAAAGCTATAGTTCGCAGGTATTTTGCTCTTGGCGGAATATCTAATTTTAAAATTTTTTCTACTGTTTCTGCAAAGATTACTGCGTGTGCCGCGTTACAGATGCCACATATACGTTCAACCAGGTAAATATCCTGATTGTAGCTTCTGGATTCAGCGGCTTTCTCTATCCCTCTATGAACATAGCCGATACGGGGTTCAACGTTTGTTACAATTTCGCCTGAAACTGTAACTGAAAGTTTTTCGGGCTCTATCAAAGCTGGATGCTGGGGACCAATAATTACTTTAAAAACGTTACCTTCTTCTTCACTTTCCTCTTTAACGGGCATAGGCTCCAGTTTTACTTCGTTTAAATTAACATCTTTTCTAAGTGGAAAGACGCCTTCTGGCCAATTTTCTGATAAAAGAAAATGCCCTGTTAAAGAGTTGCCTTCAAATTTTATGCCAAGCAGATCTGAGCTTTCCAATTCAATGAAAGCTGCCCCGGGAATAAGATCAGTGATTGTCTTTGCTTGGGGATTATCTTTAGGAACCACTGTTTTTACTGTCAAGTAACCCTTAGAAGTTCTTAAGTGATAGTAGACGCCTAAGTTTTGACCTAAATCAAGACTGGTGATTGTTACAAGAGCAGTAATTGAGTCTGCTTCAAGCAGTGTTTTAATAACTTCTCTATGAAGCCCATTTTCGGCTTCGATGGTAGCCATTCCGAGTTGT
>CAZXGX010000048.1:0-15031 GCA_964640475.1 uncultured Candidatus Bathyarchaeia archaeon | reverse complement strand
CTCAATTACCTCAAACTAGACCACCCTTGTACATGGTAACTTGGCGGTGTACAAGACGTTGCGTAGGCAACTGTGTTTACTGCAGTTACGTGTCTAAATTCGCTAAAGATGGCGAAGTAAACACTGAAACAGGTAAAAAAATTGTTGATGAAATGTATAATTTCGGTGCTAAATGGTTCGGTATCAGTGGTGGAGAACCTTTAGTCCGCGAAGACATTTTTGATGTTATTCATCATGCCAAAGTTGATTTAGGCATGGAAGTTAGCTTAATCACAAGCGGATTTGCTTTTGACCAGAAACGCTTAGACCTCTTGGAAAAGTATGAAGTCCACACCGCAGTCAGCATTGACGGGGACAGAGAGGCAAACGATATTGTTAGAGGTAAAGGAAGCTACGACAAAGCAATTTATGCAATGAAAAAACTTGGCGAAAAAGGCTTACTAGACTGCATTGTAACAACTATGACAAAATATAACATTAACGTGCTTGAACACACATGCCAATTAGCAGCTGAATACGGTGGAAAAATGGTAGTTTACCATAACATTGTACCAGTCGGAAGAGCAAGCGATAACATGTTGGATTTAGCCCCAACAGCAGACCAATACGAAGTTGCATTGAATCAACTTTATGATTACGAATTAAAATATAGTCACAACAAGAAAAATAATAGTTTTAGAGTAAATGTTTACTCACCATTTTACGCAAGAATAGTCAAACAGCGGAATCCAGCTAATTTCTGGGACTGGTATACTAACGAATTTCTTGGAAAATGCACCATCGGCGGAGACTACATCGGTGTAACAGAAAACGGAGACTACAGACCCTGTGGTTTCCATGAAGGCTATAGACTAGCAAACGTAAAAGATAAAAGCTTAAAGGATGCATGGCAAGAACTACAAAACAATCCATTACACCTTAAACTCAGAGACAAGAGCCAAATTAAAGGCAAATGCGGAATCTGTGAGTACCGAGAAATATGTGGTGGATGCAGAACAAGAGCAGAATTCTACACTGGAGACTTATTTGAGTCAGACCCAGCTTGCGCATATATACCAAAAGTAATGCGCGATAACCCTGAATTGTTTAATAAGAAACAGTAAAAAAACCAATCCTTTCTTCTTTTATTTTTCGGTTTTTTCTAAAGTGTCCTTAATTTTCCAAAAACCGTCGCGATAAAAAAAGTCCTTTTCTCACTGGATGCTTTTAACTTTGAAGATAACATACCTGTCATTTGAGTAAATTAGTTCAAGCAGTCTACTGCGTGCAAGTTTTGTATCCAATTGATTCTTGTCATATACTATAAAGCCAATTTCGTTTTGTTTGATGTCTTCATAATAATCTCGGCTTTTTAACGTATAGTATGCTGATGGTTCCGCAGTGAACATTGCTTTAACTTGATCGGGTTCCGTTATGGTTGAGTAACTATTTTGTGAGAAGGTTAAACTTTGGTAGCTGAATGACTCAGTATGTCCAGGAGTGATTTGGTTAAAATTATATTGTAGACGAACCGCGTTTATTTGCATACTAGCCAAAACGCCAATGTTTCCCCAATCAGGTGTATCTTCAAAGTTTATAGCATAATACAGTTTGTTTTCTTCATCATAAACAGCCAAATAATTTTCTGTTAAATCAAGCTTTGAGAAGTCAGTAACTGCCCAGTCGGTTCCAGATGTTTCAGTTGGATTACTCCAAGGGTTTACCCAATCTAATATTCCTGGAAGGTATGCTTCTGTAAAGGAAAATTGAAGATCAAAATAAGTTGTTAAATACAATTTGACGTTGCTAATTTGGCTTTTAAGGGATGTTAATTCCCAAGTAACATCTGTGGGGTAAGAACTGTTTTGAACATGTATATTTTGTGTTATTATGACTTCGTCGTTACTGTATTTGATTAGTAGATTCTTCTGTGAGGCATCATCACTGTCGAAAATATATTCTCTGTTTAATTCTGTTAACTCTATTTTCTTGTTTTCACCGTTAATACTATAATTAATGTAGTCACCTGCTACTGAACCATAAGATACTCTATTCCAAACATTTTTTATTGAAACATAATTCTCCGTAGAAATATCTCCCTTAGCCTCATAAGACCTAATCTGAGTCAAGGGCGTTTCAATCTCATACGATAAATCCAGAACTACTTCAGAAACCAGGTTTCTCTCGATAGCCTCACTTGTTTCAGCAATCACCATTTTACCTGAATAAATACTAAACCAGCTGCCTGGAACTTCGGTTACAACAACTGTTGTAGACTGCGGATAATTGTTGCCAAGCCAAATACCGGCTTCATAGGCTTTAATGTCTGAAGTTGAATAATAATTCGCGGCTTCATTGATCTTACTATAAACTGTATCAGCACGCAAGACAAGCACAAAACAAGAAACAACAACTAAAGCAACAATTATGGTTCTCAAATAAAGTTTCTTTATACTTCGCTTATGCAGTTTGAAATAACTTTGAGCTTTACTTGCTATAAAAGCTAAGAATACTGCTGCAAGAATAGCAAAAGTTGGTGTTAAATAATAAATAAACCATTGGAAAGGCAGTAACAAACCCAAAAGCCATGACTCCGCCAAAACAAGTGGAATAATGAAACTTAGCGTCAATGTTAGATTGGGTACATGTTTTTTCTTTATCCATAATGTGTAGGCGGCAACAAAAACGCCGGCAACACCTGTAATCAAGATAAAGCCGAAGTTTACCCAAAAAGCGTCCAGAGTTGTTTGAGGTATTTGAAAAGCATAAGCCTTCTGATCAAAAAAAACATGCTCAATTATTCCACCCAGATAGCCAATCATAGCACGGAAATAGTATAGGAAGAAAGCAACTCCGCCGCCGATAATTATGAAAATCAAGGCTTTGATGTTTTTTCCTCTTGATTTTATAATCATAAAAAGCATTACAGGAATCAAAACCAAAACTGCGACAAACATGGTTAATTGATGAGAAAGAACTACAGCAAACGCGGCTATGCAGGCAACTACCATGTAACCAAAATCATCAACTGACAAGGGAAGATATAGGAACAATAGAAGCATGAAAGCTATGCCAAGAACGCTAGTGTAGCCACCCCATAAATTAAGTTCAAAAATGGGGAAACACATTAACAAAAGAATTACTGCGAGTACACCGATTTTTTTGCTAAAGAATTTGGCTGTGATCAAATATACAGCGAGAAACAGTAGCCAATCAAGTATAACTGCGGAAATCTTGACTAAAAATATTAGGTCACCAGCACTGCTTGCACCTGTGAATGCGATTAAGATTGCTAGGAAGATTTGGTAGAGGGGTGGAGTCCAACCGAGGTTAGCAAGAGAAATGTTTCCAGTAGCGAGGAAAAGTTGTGCTTTCTGTAAATGAACCGCAGGGTCGTTTCCTAGAACTACCCCGTTCATTGAAATGAGGTTGTAAAAGAGAGCCAGAATGAAAGCTGAGAAAACAGTTAAGAAAGAAAGCTCCATAAGCTTTTCTCGTGAAAGCTTACCTATTAAGCCCATTAGGTTCCCCGTTGGTTAAGCCTACTTTTTTACTTCAAATATGGCAACATCATTGTTAATAAACACAAGGTTAAACGCAGGATCTTTTGCAAACTTCATTACTATTGAAGAATCTCTACAAGCAACGTAAGAAAGCGGATTTGTCTCTATTGCTTCTTGATAGTCAAAAACAAGTTCTATAGGAGTGCCATCTGATTCTTGGCTTGAATTCAAGTTTTGAGTTATCATTGAACTGAAATAGGCATCAAATATAGCTTTATCAGCATAAATATTTGGATCATTAGAAACTGAGTAGGTGTTTGCTGAAATTTGGATTGAACTCGCGTTATCCTTTTCTAAGTTGTATTGTAGACCGATAATGCAAGGATTTTTTGATGAAAATCTCCAAACAATTGGTTGGCTTTCTTCAAAGATTAATTGCCCAAAAGCTTTAACACCCTCATCAATAAAAGCAACCGTTTTTTCATTGTCATAATCTATTTCATAACCATTACTTTCCACACTGATCCAAACCGTGTTTAAAGTCACGCCGTCAACGTTGCTATCCAAAGTAGCAGTTATGTTAACAACCGATGATCCTTTATATACGGTTGTGTATTGGGTGTAATTGAAATATTCGTTACCTCTAGCAACAACTATAGTGACGCAATCAGTTGCTTTTTCTAATCGCATCTCTTTTACAGAAAGCTGATCTAATCTAGCAAAGTGCAGGTTTCCGTTCACTTCATACTGAATTTGTGTTTGATTACTGTTAAAAGTAAAGAATGTATAAGGGAAATATGTCCAGTCTAGTTTAGTTAAAATTTGAGGATTATGCCTTGCTAAATAACCGCCGTCTTCTCTAACTTGAATTTTACCGTTATCAATCAGGTAATCTGTATCAAGAAGATACCTTGCTATTTGGGCTCGCTCAAACTCTTCTTCAGTCAACAAGAATTGTGGATCAACCGCACTCCATGTTGGGCGTTGAGCAAATCCTGAAAACCACCAGCCATAGTAAGCGTCAGTGACTAGAACCGAATCTTCTTGTGTGTATTCTTTGACCCACTCTATTGCTTCGTAGCGTTGGTCATTCATTGCTTGATAAAAGTTTTTAGCAGCAAGACCTGCTCCAATATTTTCCGTGGGATTATTAAAAACGGGCATAATCCCAAAACAGACTAGTAAAATACTGATGATTAAAATTGAGTAGATGTTTTTTCTTGTTAGGTTCCGGCTTATTTTAAATGATAAGCTGGATAATTTTTTGGATTTGATTTTTCTTGGTTGCATTGTCTGGCGAGTTAAGGTTCGGTATGTGTCCATTACTCTTGCAGAGAAGCCTGATCCTAATTCGATGAATAAGCCTATCAGAATAATTACAGGCATTAGGACGAAGTATAGGAATCGGTTGTAGTCAGTGTAGGAACCAACTAGATAGCCTTGGGTAAAGATTAGCGGGATTAAAAGCCACATAACCGTGAGAAGTGTTGGCACTGTGAAGTAGCGGCCTTGATACTTTTTTGAAAGCAAAAAGAATAAACTAAAAACTGCGAATAAAGGAATAATTATGTCCAAAGGAAGGACTCTTGTGGAAACTGTGGCTTCAATAATGTCAGGTGCAGTTTCAATTGACAGGTATGCGGGTATGCTTTGTATTAGAAAGGGTGAGACAAGAATAGCGCCAATTATTAGAGGGATAAGCCAACTTAAAATGCTACGGCGTGTTGTTCCAACTTTTTTAGCGAAAATTACGCCTAACAAAATTACAACCATAATTATGGCTAAGAACATAAAGGTGCTAAGTGAATGCGTTAAAAATATTGAGCCCGCCAACAGGGAAGTTGAAACGTAAAAGGGCAGGCGAGAGAATCTGTCTTTTTGAATAAACATGTAAAAAGTCAATGGAATAAGTAGTAATGTTATGACATTTGGGTATCCGCCCCAAAGTAGCATTTCAATATCAAAACGTGAAATTGCCGCCAAGAAAGCTACAATTAAAGCAGCAGGTTCATTCCAGACTACCCGCGTTACCAAATATGCGCATAAAACAATAGAGGAAGAGAATAAAGAAACAATTATGGCGTGCGCAATGTATTCAGGCATTGCGGTTATTAGCATTATGTAAGAAGTAAAAATGTGGTAGCCTGGAAAAGTGAGGGATGATTCGCCCCCCATTTGGTAGTAGTTATAGAGAAAATCTGTGTTACCTGACTGCGTAATTGAGTAGATAAGGCTGTTGTGTAAACCTATATCTGCTCCTGAAGGATAACCGTCAAAAATCATTAAAATAACCCTATAAATGAAGGAGAAAACAAAGATTGCGCATAGCAATGTCAGACGCTTATTTGTATTTTTGAACATTTGTCCCCTCAAATTATCCTATTTTACTTATACGATATAGGCTGGATGATAGAGTCAAAGTTTAAATATGAATTTCGAGTATAAAAAGCCCAGAGTAAAAAAAAGCAAAAAAGGTGTTTATATGTCTTGGCTTAAATCTATGATGGAAAAAGAGCCTCCAGAACCAGAGAATCCTCTCGGCACTATCGTTATCGGCAATATCGAACCAGACATGCACGATACAGCAAAAGAAGCAGTCCGCAGGTCCCTAAAACGTGCGGGCTTCAAAACCATTGACGCCGGCAAAAGTGTTGCCCCACAAGTTTTCGTTGACAAAGCAAAAGAAAACAATGCAGACATCATTGCGCTATCAATTAACACAGTACCAGCAAAGAACAATCTAGTAAAACTAGATGAAGCACTAAAAGCAGCCGGATTAAAAGGCAAAGTTGCCATAATCATGGGTGGCGCGGCAGTTAAGAAAGAAGATGCTGACGCGTTTGGTGCATTGTTCGGTAAAAACAAAGAAGAAGCTCCAGAATTAGCAAAGAAAGCAATGGGCAAGAAATAAGCTCTGGGTTGATGAGGCACCATGCAGAAATTCAAAACAACCCAAAACGTCTATGAAATCGGAAGAGTAAAAGTAGGAGGCCAGCCTGGAGAGCTACCAACTTTCCTTATTGGCTCAATCTTTTGGCTAGGCCAAAAAATGGTTTCAGATGCAAACAAAGGCATTTTTGATGCTAAAATTGCAGAGGACATTATCAACACATGCCAAACTCAAAGCGACATTACTGGCGTTCCTTATGCTCTTGATATAGTCGGAACAACTGAACTGGCATTCGAGAAATATTTTGACTTCGTCTCCAAGCACTGTGAAGCTCCACTCATGCTTGACGCGATGAGTCCAAAGACACGTATGGCAGCAGCTAATATCGCTAAGAAAATGGGTCTACAAGACAGATGCTTCTATAACTCAGTATACAAAGGAGTAACTGATATTGAGTTAGCGAGCCTAAAGGAAAGCGGCATTAAAATGTCAATTGTGCTTGCCGATGACCCCAAAGACACTACCTTAGAGGGTAAAATGAAGGTTATCGAGGAAGCCCTTGCATTAGCAGCAAAAGGTGGAATCACAAAACCACTAATCGACACAGCAATTCCAGCTTTCGCTCCAGACATGGGAACTGCAGTTAGAACCATTCCAATCATGAAAGAGAAGTATGGTCACCCTGTAGGCTTAGGCAGCGGAAACGTTGTCACAACCATGGGTTGGGTAAAAGCAAACATCGCCAAAGAATTCAGAAAAGGATGCGTAACAGCCACCAATTCGATCATGCAAGTAATGGGCGCAAACTGGCTTATGATCGGTCCAGCAGAGCAAGCAGAATGGGTATTCCCAGCAGTTGCAGTAGTTGACACATACATTGCATCAGCAGCAGCGGATCTTGAAACCCGACCATTAGAAGAGTCACATCCAATATTCAAGATGTTCCTCTAAATCTCTTCCTTTTATTTTTATTTAAGTAAGTGCATTATAGTTGATTATGAAACCTGCTCGTTGGCTTGGAATAATTGTTGTTTTCACAGCATTAACAATGCTTTGCGCTTACTTTATTTCAGCTGAATCTCCTTTAATTTACGTCAGGTATGTTTTTGGAATTGTTTTTGCTGTTATAGTACCAGGCTATTGTTTAATTAACATACTTTTTAGAAAAAGAAACCAACTTGACCTAATTGAACAAGCCGTTTTAAGTGTAGCTTTGAGTTTTGGTATAATAGGATTAGCAGGTTTATTCCTTGGATTATCACCTGTTGGATTAGACTTTACCTCAATAACTGTTTCAATCAGCGGCATAACTTTGGCTTTAGCAATAATAGCTTATATTCTAAAGATAAAGAAACCAAGTACAGCAGAACAGCAAGCTACTGAACAACACACATTTTTCTAAAATCGCTTTTTAGCTAAAATTATTGAAGAATATTTATCAACGCTTGTTTAGTGAAGGGAGGCAAATCGATTTTAACGCAGTCAATTTGTTGGTTTTTTTCTTGCTTGGAAATGAGTTTTCCAAAATAAATGCTCAAGATATCTACATCACCAAATTCTTTCGGAATTAATCCTTTCCTGTAATCCTCATCCATTTTGATCGCGGCAAGCAAGAAAGCTGAAGCAAGAGAATTAGACGATAAAACATGCTCCAACTTGGCAGTTATTGCTTTTTCATCACCGAATACCCGAATTTTTGCAGCCTCAGAAGCTAATTTTTCTATTGACAAATGGTGCTCGTCAAGTCTTCTTATCAGGGTCCTAGCTTCATGTTGCCCTTCCTGTTTATTTGCTGCTTCCTTTACAGCTTGCCGAACAGCGCTTGCGACAAGTTGACCTATAACTGATGCAGGTCCACCTAGGTCAATATTTTCACCTTGCCCTGTTGCTGCCACTGAGAGACTATCAGTAATTGTTCCAGTTGCAGAATCCCCGGTGTATCGACTACGTATGTCATAATCATTCATTGCAGCGGTTTTTGCTTCGGTGGCTGTCAGAAAAAGGCTGACTAGGCAACTGTCAGTTGGGTTAGCGTTCAAAAAGACTATGATATTTATCGTTCCTGGCGCATGACTGGCTTCTATTTCTTCTCCTGCAGATTCGCCATGTCTCCAACCTGCGGTGGCGGCGACTATGATGGTGACATCGCCTTTTTGTTTTGTGACCATGGACATGTTTGCGATTTTTGCTGCAGTTATCATAGCAACATAATCAGTTGAAATTTCAAGCTTTTTTTTGCCATCATAGACTAAGTTCATTGGGTCATCGTGTAAGTGTTGATCATTGTATCCGTCGGGCACTGAAACGTTTAAAACGGCTTTTACTTTGCGGAAGCCGCCGTTGTATATACCTGAACTTAGGGTTGTGAGGTCTGTGTTTGATATTAGAGCTAAGACGTTGTCTTTAATGATGAAATTAGCTGATGCTTTGTGTATTTCGATGTGCTTCATTGTTGCCACGTTACTTGCTGTTAGGTTTGCTCGAATTAAAATCTTTTTTTGCTTGACAGATTTGTGATAAGATGTTGCTTTTTTGCACTTGAATTATTAATGTGTCCAATAATTTCTTGTTTCTTCTTGCATTTGTTTAACAATTCTTTGTTTTTGTATCCATACGGATAAATTTAAATAGGTGTAGAAAGACAAACAATGCTATTGCGAGGAACAAGATATGAAGCTTGATCCAAAAGAATACGCTCACCTTATTCCAGAAACAAAAGCTCTAATCAATAAAGTCGTTAAAAAAAACATGGCTGACGGCATCTTGTTTTCTGCTGGAACAGACACATCAATTATTGCTTATGAAGCAATAAAATATAAGCCTGATCTGCCAGCTTTAACAATAGCCTTTAAGCAGGGAACCCCAAAGGATACCGAGTACGTCAAGAAGATGGTAGAACATCTTAAATTAGAAAACCATCAAACCCACGTTTTTGACCGCGAAGAAGCTTTAGAAAATGTGCCCAAAGTTGTTAAGGCACTGAAAACTTTTGACCCCATGGATGTAAGAAACAGCATGCCCGTTTATATTGGGTTAACAATTATGAAAAAGATGGGTTTAAGCAGCGTTCTAACTGGCGATGGCTTGGATGAGCTTTTTGGTTATCCATGGCAATTCCACTTGTCTGAAGCTGAATTATACAATAAACAGCTTGACATGTGGGCTGAGATGGGTTTTAGTTCAATTCCGCTTTCTAAATCACTTGGAATGACAGTTAAACAGCCATATTTAGACCCGTTGTTTATGGAGTGGGCTAAGAAATTACCAATCAAAGTTAAGATCAACATGCATAACGGTGAAAAATATAGCAAATGGATACTTCGTAAAGCATACGAAGACGTTATACCTACAGAGGTTACTTGGCGACCAAAAGCTCCATTGGAGGCTGGAACAGGCGCAGCTGCAATGAACAAGGTATTTGAAAGCCAATATACCGATGCAGAATTTGCTGAGAAAAAGAAAAGCATTCTTGAATCTGACAATGTTCAAATCCGCGACAAAGAACAACTACTGTATTATGAGTCATTTAGAAAAATCTTCGGTAGACCCTCTGAAGTCTTCCCCAACAAAGACGACGGCGCAAAACTTTGCCCGCAATGCAAGGGTTATGTAAAAACAAGAATTCAGTTCTGCAGGATTTGTGGAGCCTACCCAATCTAATTCTTTTTCTAGCCTTTTTATCATTAATTTTGGGAAAGATTTAATTCCTCAATAGGTTGTTTTTGAAGCAATTAAAAAGGAGGAATATACTCTGGCAAACTTGTCACAACTAAAGTTTGCAATGGCAACATCAATCTTTCTTTCAGCCTTCATATTTGGGCTCTTTATATTTGCAATAGTTTACTTCTTAGAGTTAGATGCTTTTACAGGATTATTTGTTGCACTTGGTGGCTCAGCATTATTCATCTTGTTCCAGTATGTTGTTGGACCATCCATTGTAGCTGCCTCAACGCGACTACATTACCTTAAGCCAGGAGAGAATCCGTGGCTTGAATCCGCAGTTAAAGAGTTAACAGATAAAAGTGGTCTCCCCATGCCTAAACTTGCAACAGTACCAAACGATACACCTAACGCTTTTACTTTCGGTAGAACCACAAGCAGTGCAACCCTAGCCGTACATGAGGGGCTTTTAAAACAATTGAATCAGGGCGAAATTAAAAGTGTAATCGCACATGAACTTGGCCACATTAAGCATAAAGACTACATTGTTATGACTGTTCTCTCATCATTGCCATTAATAGCATACATGATAGCACAAGGAGCTTTGCGAGCAGGCATGTATAGTTCAAGAAGTCGCCGAAGCAAAGATGACAATAGTGGTGCAGCTTTACTAGCAATTGGTGCAATCTCATTTGCAGTCTATATAATCACTTTCTTAATTGTAATGAGATTAAGTAGGCTTCGTGAACATTTTGCTGATGCTTACTCTGCATATGTGACTGGTGCTCCAAGAGATTTACAGAGTGCACTGGCAAAAATAGCATACGGATTATCAGTCTCTCAAAAAGCACCTGAAGGCGCACGTGCGTTTTATATTGAAGATCCAGCAACAGCAAAACAAGATATCAAACGCATCATGGAAAACAAGAACAAGTACGACCTTGACCAAGATGGCGTTCTGGATGAACGTGAACTTCAGTTAGCGATGGAGAAAGAGGCTCATAGCAAATGGGTTCAAATGAACAGTCTATTCGCAACTCACCCGCCAACCTTCAAACGCATACTATTACTAAAAGAAATAGAAAATGAAATGGATACAGGAAAGTACGCAGACAACAAAATGTACAAACATGTCTAAAAAGGAAGCATCTTTCTTTTTCCCCCATTTTAACATTATAAAATGGCTTAGTATTTTCTAAGTAAATAATTTCTTAAGAACTAAAAAATTAAAAAGATGAAAAGAGAAGAGTTTATGGTTTTTTGGTTGCCTCTAAGGCTTTCCTTAAAATGTCTGCCTTATCGGTTCGTTCCCATGGGAATTCAACATCTTCTCTGCCGAAGTGCCCGAAAGCTGCAGTTTTCTTATAAATCGGTCTTAGCAGGTTAAGTTGTTCAATGATTGCTTTTGGTCTCATATCAAAGTTCTCTTGTACGAGCTCTAGAATTTTTTCATCCGGAAGTCTTCCGGTTTCATATGTATTGACTAAGACTGAGATTGGTTTGGCTACACCAATGGCATAGCTGATTTGGACTTCGCATTGGTCTGCTAATCCTGATGCAACAACGTTCTTTGCTATGTAGCGTGCAAAATATGTACCTGAACGGTCTACTTTGCTAGGGTCTTTGCCGCTGAAGCAGCCGCCGCCGTGGCTTCCATAGCCTCCATAAGTGTCAACGATGATTTTTCTTCCTGTTAAGCCTGAGTCTGCAAGGGTTCCGCCTATAACGAATCTTCCTGTACCGTTAATAACGAATTTTACGTCATCTGAAAGCAGGTTAGCGGGGATAACTTGCCTTATTACGTTTTCAATAATATCTTTCTTTAGAGAGGCGTCATCAATTTTTCCATTGTTTTGTGCGGCGATAACCACGGTCTTTACGCATTTTGGTTTGTCATTCTCATATTCGACTGTGACTTGAGATTTGCAGTCGGGACGCAGATAAGGCATAACACCTGTTTTTCGAACCTCTGCTAAACGTTTAACAAGCCTGTGGGCAAGCAAGATTGGCAGTGGCATAAGCTCTTTTGTCTCATTTGTTGCATAACCAAAAACCATTCCTTGATCTCCAGCACCTTGCTCATGATCTGTGCACTCATCTACACCCATTGCAATGTCAGGTGACTGCTCAGTTAATGAAACTAAAATACCACATGTTTCCCCATCTAAACCATCTTTTGAATTGTCAAAACCGATTTCCTTTAGTGTCTGACGAACAACTTTTGGGATGTTAATGTCAATGCAAGTTGTGATTTGCCCAGTAATCATCACTGTTCCCTGCATTACAAGTGTTTCACAGTCGACTCTTGCCTTTGGATCATTTGTGAAAATTGCATCTAAAACACTATCGGATATTTGGTCTGCAACTTTATCCGGGTGACCTTCACCGACGGATTCAGAAGTGAATAAATATTTTCCATGTCTTTTCATAGGAACCCTTCATCGCTTGAATACGAAGATAGTTAATCAGGCATTTTTCTTAAAAGGCTTTCTGCAAAATATCAGAAAAACCCTGTTTTCAATTTAAACCAAGCTTTTAAAGTCAAGAAGTAAACATACCCATAATAAAAGGTGTACTAAACAGGTGAAAAGCATTATTTTCACGAAAAACGCTCCAAAACCAGCAGGATCATACAGCCAAGCTGTAAAAGCTGGCAACTTTCTCTTCATATCTGGGCAACTTGCAATTGATTCGAAACAGGGAAAAATTGTTGCTCAAGATATTGCAGGGCAAACTAAACAGGTGATCGAAAACATTAAGGCGATATTACAGGAAACAGGTTATTCAATTAAGGACATTATTCAAGTAAATGTGTACCTTTCGTCTATGGCGTTATTTAAAGAATTCAATGAAGAATATGCCAAGTATTTTGAGTCAGATTATCCAGCTCGTGTCACGGTAGCTGCAGATCTCCCACTGAACGGATTAGTAGAAATCGCTGCTGTAGCATACAAGGATTAAACATTCTATTTTTTCTTTGAATTTAATGATAAAAAGATCCCATAGAAGGGATTAGGTTGTGTATTTTTCTCCACTCATGAAAATGCGTTCCAGAACAGTGTTAACGTTAGTCATGCCTTCATTGGTTTTTGATGAAACCGGCATTAAAAGAAACTTCATGCCCAACTGGTTTATGGCTTTCATCATGTTGCGGCTGAAAATGCGTTTTGTGCCTTCAAGTTTTTCTTCAATCGCGTCCTCAAGCGCCATGGGGCTGGCGGACCAATTGGTTATTGCGTCAGCATCTTTTTTTGGAACCAAATCATACTTTGAAAGCACATGTAGTTGTGGCTGGAAGAAACGGTTGTATACTGCAGCAGAGAGGAACATGTTTGAAACGTAATTTAATGGATTAATTGAAAAGACAGCGTCAAAGAGATAAATTAAGGCTTTAGTGTCTCTTGTTAACTCGTTAACAATGTAGGGTCCGCTTGCTCTGAAAGCAAATAGCTCCATTTGTCCAGGTGTATCCACAAGTACAATGTCTGCGTTTGTTGCTTCAATATCGCGGGTCAAGTTTTCAACTTCGTCAGCAATTAGATCTGCTGCCATAATCAGAGCACCGTTGGGTCCTAAACCATACTTTTCCATTATGTTGCCGACGTCAACATAGTTTCGTACGTCAACATCTGGGGAATAAGGAAGTTTTAGGGCTCCAGGATCCAAATTGACTACGGCGACATCTTGTTTTGACATCTTTAACCATTCACTAAACGCGGCAGTAAACAGGGATTTGCCTGAACCTGCTGTTCCAATAATAAATGTGAGAGGCATATTGTTTTTCACTCATCAACGATTGGCATACCTAAGGGTAATAACCTTTTGGTGCAATCAAATTTAGAGCTAGAACAAGAAAAGAGATAATGTGCCAAATTGGACCTAACCGGCTCTTTTTGCTTCTGCCCCATTTTCCTCTATTAGTCTTATGAGCTGGGAGATTGCGTTTTCAAGTTTATCTTCAGGGGCATCAGCTTTTTTAACCGTTATTGTCAAGTGCAATTCAATATGAGGCTTCTTTGCCACCATGCCCAAAGGATGAGATTTAATGTAGACGCATCTATTGTCAATCATGACCTTATCGATCAAAGGAGCCAATGCAGATTCAACTATTCCTTCTAAAAACAAGCTTTTTTCACAGAAAACTAATCCGCCTGTTGCCTGCTTAAGAGCGGGTGCAATGGTTTCTTTAAAAATTCCCTCCATTTCAGAGGGCACTCCTGGAAGAACAAAAAGGGTAGTATCCTGAATTTTTACCTGCAATCCTGGTGCAGTTCCAAGAGGATTATTAATGGGATCTGTATTTTCTGGGAAAGCCGCCATTTTTATCCGCGGTTTTGTTAACTCAGGCGTTGGCAGCCCTTGTTTTTTAGTGTATTGCACACATTTTTCCTTAACCATTTCAAGGGCTCTTGGATTTACCTCGAGTTTGCAGTTTAAGGCTTTTGCAACGCCTTGCAGAGTCATATCATCAAAGGTCGGTCCAAGCCCGCCGGTGGTGATTAGAAATTGTGGTTTTCGTGATATCGCTTCAAGAATGCAGTTTGAGATGTCTTCAATTGTGTCACGAATCACTGTTATTCGTTTAACATTAACCGCTAGAGCTGTTGCTTCTTTAGAAAGCCAATGAGCGTTAGTGTTTAGTATTTTACCTATAAGCAACTCGTTACCTATGCAAATGATTTCCAAATCCACAGTCAAAACTTATCACACTTGATAGTTTACAAGCAAATAGCTAAAATGTAGGCTTTATAGTGTTTGCTAAGAAGACGCTTAAGACACGCAGATTAAGCGTGCTTTACTTTTTACTGAGATACCATTTTAAGTATTCTTTGCGACGGTTTTGTTTGATTTCTTCAGGTGTCTCTTCACTTGGCCTGTTTTTCTCCCGTAAATCCATAAGTTCCTGAGAAGTTACGGATAAACCACAACTTTTACAGACATACAGCTTAGTGACAACCATGTATTGCATATCTCCACCGCATTCAGGACAATACGTCAT
>CAZXGX010000047.1:0-15393 GCA_964640475.1 uncultured Candidatus Bathyarchaeia archaeon | reverse complement strand
AAACGTCAATGTGCGTCAATGGAAGTCAATTAGTTGCCCTTAATTTATACAGGATTTTTAACCTTTTAATCGGGCTGGAGTTTTGTCAATAACGACTATCCTCCTTTAGGGGTCTGCAGATTTTCTAATAGTCTTCTTAATACGCTGGCAGGTGAAAGCAGGCAAGGTTGATTTATTATTTTGTTTGCTTATTTCCTGTGAATACTTAATAATTTCAGAATCCTACTTTAGCTTAGGTTTCCAAAATGAGTACACAATCATCCAACATCTGCGTTTTCAATACTCTCACACGCCAAAAGGAACCCTTCAAATCAATACAACAAAACAAAGTAAAATTATACACTTGCGGTCCAACAGTTTATGATTATGCGCACATCGGCAATTTTAGGGCGTTTCTGTTTGAGGATTTATTGAAACGTTGGTTAAGATACCGAGGTTTTATAGTTACTCATGTAATGAACCTGACTGACGTGGATGATAAAACAATTAAAGGAAGCCAAAAACAAACCCTGCCTCTTCGGCAGTATACAGATTTTTATGTTAAAGCTTTTTTTGAAGATATAAAAGCCCTGAATATTGAGCCGGCTGATGTTTACCCTAAAGCCACGGATCACATTCCTGAAATGGTCTCAATAATTAAAACCTTAATCGAGAAAGGTTACGCTTATCGAGGTGAAGACGGCTCAATCTATTACGCTGTTAACAGGTTCCCAAGCTACGGCAAACTGTCCCATATCAAAGTGGACGAATTAAAAGCAGGCGCAAGAGTCAACCAGGATGAATACGCCAAAGAAGAAGCCCAAGATTTTGCGCTATGGAAAGCGTGGACGTCAGAAGACGGCGACGTTTATTGGGAAACTGAGCTTGGAAAGGGTAGACCTGGCTGGCATATAGAATGCTCAGCAATGTCGATGAAGTATCTTGGAGAAACCTTTGACGTTCACTGTGGTGGAATCGACAATATGTTCCCTCATCATGAAAATGAAATTGCCCAAAGTGAAGCTGCAACCGGCAAACAATTTGTTCTTTATTGGATGCACAATGAGCACCTGCAGGTCGAGGGTAAAAAAATGTCTAAGCGATTTGGGAACTTCTATACGCTTCGTGATCTGTTAGCAAAGGGTTATGATCCAATAGCGATAAGATATCTTCTTTTGTCTACGCATTATAGACAGCAATTCAACTTCACATTCGAAGGCTTGGAGGCTTCAAAAGGGGCTATTGATCGACTAAAAAATCTTGTCAGGCGTCTGCATAACTCGCAAGGCAAAGGTAGCGAACGCAAAGTTGCTATGCAAATTGCACATGTAAAAGAGTGCTTCGGAAACGCTATGGATGATGACTTAAACATTAGCATTGCTTTTGCATCGTTGTTTGATTTTGTTAGAGAAATTAACAATCTACTTGATGCAAATGTTGTAAGCAAGGAGGAAGCAGCTGCTGTAGTTGAGCTTTTAATGCAATTTGACAGCGTCTTAGGTGTGATTGGTAAAGTCGAAGTTGAAGAAACATTGCCAAATGATATTGACCTGCTTGTTCAGAATCGTGAAGCTGCAAGAAAAGCCAAGAATTGGAAAGAAGCTGATACGATACGCTTGCAATTAAAAGCGATGGGTATTGTGGTTGAAGACACAGCACAAGGCGTAAGATGGCATAAAGAAAAGTCTTAAGCTATTTTTCCACTCATTTTCCATTCGATATTTGAGTATTTTTCCTTATACAATTTTTGAGATAGCTTCTTCTCAAAGGGTGTCAACTTTGATTCTTCTAGTTGAATTTTTAGAATAGCTTTAAACCCCTGAGTTAAAGAATTAACGATAGTTTCAGGCATAACAACATGACCTAACTCATCTTGGATGCTAGTTATTTTGCGCTTGGCAATATCAGCTGCCTGAGTGCAACTGGCATTTTTCAGCTTAATTAGCGTAAACATTTTTGGCAAGTCAATGCTTCTTAGAATGGTGCCATGTTGAAGCACAAAGCCTCTTGTGATGTTTTGGCTGCTTCCCGAAATCTTCTTGCCTTTAACGGTTAAGTTGGGGCAATTTCTTGTGGTTCCATCGCTGAAATCGGAGGGAATCCCTAAAATGCGAAGTGCATCTGTTATTGCTTCATAGATTCTATAGTAGACACTTGTTACATCAACTGTTCCTAAATCTGATGTTTTGGCATTTACGCTGTAGGTTACTTCGCCTTCATAATCGTGATACACAGTTCCGCCCCCACTGCAACGTCTAACGACATCTACGCCTAACTTTTTACAAGCATCAAGGTAAACTTCGTTTTCAAGAGTTTGGTTTCTGCCAACACTTACAGTGGATGGCTGCCAACGATAAAACCGCAATGTATTCGGTACCTGATCAGCAATTCTTGCAGTTAAAATTGCTTCATCGATAGCCATGTTCATAAACGCGTTTTTAGTTTCAAGTGGTATTAAGCGCCAAGTTTGCATTGTAAATCTAACCGTCCAATGAGACTGCACTATGGTTTAAAGTCTTTCTGATTAGACTGTTAGATAAGCCTTAAAACCTAAACATGCATTTCTAAAATGGCATAGAGGAAGTAGACTTGAAAATTATCTCTGGACCAGCTTCAAAAGAGCTTGCTGAAAGTGTCTCAGCCCAAACAGGCTTCAGTAACGTACCTGTTGTTTCAAAAGTTTTTCCTGATGGGGAATCTTATGTTCGTTTAGATGGAAACGTTCAAGGTGAGGACGTTGCAATCGTACAAACAACTTGTCCACCTGAGCAGGATGGTAGGTTACTACAATTGGCTTTTATGGCGGATTCAGCTAAACGTGCAGGGGCAAAAAAGGTGACCGCGATTGTGCCATACTTGGCGTATGCACGACAAGATAAAATGTTCTTATCAGGTGAAGGCATCAGTGTTGAAACCATAGCACGCATTCTTAAAGCCTCTGGAATCGACGAGTTCTTAACCATTAATCTCCACTCAGAGCAGTCTTTGAAGCAGTTTCCTTTCCCAGCAAGTACAGTTAGTGCAATTCCACTTATTGCAAACTATTTCTTAGAGAAAGGCTACAAAGGTGCATTCGCTCTTTCACCAGACAAGGGCGCTATGTACATTGCACAGCAAGCTCAAGTAGTCCTTGGCGGTGACGCAGGGCATCTTAGTAAAACACGTGATCGCTACACAGGACAAACGGTTCAAACTGCTGAAGGATTAAATGTTAAAGACCAAACTGTGATAATCCTAGATGACATCATTAGTACAGGTGGAACAATTGTTGGTGCAGCGAAAATCCTCAAAGATCTTGGCGCCTCTCACATCTTTGCTGCTTGTGTTCACCCGTTGCTTATTGGTGATGCAGCTAAACGGATTTTAGATGCTGGTGTTGAGGAAATTATTGGAACAGATAGTGTTCCAGGATTATACAGTAAGGTTAGTTTGGCACCATTAATTAGCAAACAGCTTAAAGGCGCAAAATAGTGCCTAAACTATTCTTTTTACTCTCAGGCGAAAACGAAACCCTTCCCGCTGCTGAAGTAAAAGCTATTCTTGAAGCTGAAAATTACACGTACAGTAACGTTGAAGTACTTGACCAAGTTTTACGGCTTGAAGCAGCGCTTGAAAGTGTTAAAGTAGTGCCTGTTCGTTCTGCGTTCACTCGGGTTTGCGCGTTGGAGCTTTCTATTTCAAATGCTAACTCAAATGATATCGCTAAAGCAGTATCAGAGGTAGACTTTAAAGCTGTAGTTAAACCTGGTGAAAGTTTTGTTGTGCGTATTAATAGAATAAAAAATTATGCTGACGAAGCTTTAAACACTATGACGCTTGAAATCAAACTGGGCAAACAAATCTTAGATGCAACTCCCGGCTCAAAAGTCAACCTTAAAAATCCTGATAAGACCTTCATCGGCATAATAACCAATGAAAAACTAGTTTTCGGATTAAAACTAACAGAAATAACAAGTAAAACTTTCTCAGAGAGACGTCCACGTAAAAAACCATTCTTTCATCCATCAGCCATGCCGTCTAAACTTGCGAGGTGTATGGTTAACCTTTCTCATGCTAAACCTGAATCAATACTGCTTGATCCTTTCTGTGGTACAGGCACGTCTCTTATTGAAGCCACCTATATTGGTTGTCATGCAGTAGGTGTTGATGCTCAGAAACGAATGATTGCGGGTACTAGAAAAAATCTGCGCTTCTTTAACATTTCAGCTGAAGGCCTAATTTTAGGTGATGCCCGACAGTTGCCTTTTGCTAAGGTTGATTGTATAATTACCGATCCACCTTATGGTCGATCATCAAGTACATTAAAATCAACAACAAAACAATTAGTTGTAGAGGTTTTAACTTCAGCTTACTCACTATTGGGTATGGGGCAACGAATTTGTATTGCTTCACCTAAAACATTAAACATTAAAACCTTAGGAGAAGCGTTAGGGTTTAAGCACATCGAATCCCATTTCGCTTACGTCCATCGAACCTTGACGCGCGAGGTTGCAGTGTTTGAAAAGGTGCAAAACAGTTGAGTATGAGAATAATCTTTCTAGGAACAAGTGGAAGCGTACCCACGCTTAAACGTAGTTTACCTTGTACAATGCTTCAATGTCCAAAAGAGCAGTGGATGTTTGATTGTGGGGAAAACACGCAACGACAAATGATGCAGGCAAAGGTAAGTTTTCATAAAAAAATCAAAATATTCATTTCACATTTACATGGTGACCACGTTTTAGGTTTGCCCGGTATTTTGCAGACTATGGCGTTGATGGATCGCAAAGAGCCTCTTCAGGTTTATGGACCTGTTGGGATTAGGAATTTTTTGGTATGTTGTCAAGAGACGCTAAAGTTTGGATTAACTTTTAAAGTTGAAATTAACGAAATTATCCGTCCAGGTGTAATTTGCGAAGAAGAAGAATACATAGTTTCTTCAATTAAATCAAATCACTCAGATGATAGTTACGCATACGCTTTTGAAGAAAAGCCTCGTCCTGGAAAATTTTATCCAAAAAAAGCAGAAGCATTAGGTGTTCCTAAAGGTGAATTATGGTCAAAGCTTCAAAACGGCGAAAACATCACACTACCTGGAGGAAAAATTATTCCACCAGAGAACGTTATGGGGCCAATGCGTATAGGAAGAAAAATCGTTTACACTGGTGACACAAGACCTTTTGAAACATTTGCCCATTTCGCATCAGAAGCTGATGTAGTTATTCATGATTGCACATTTGACGATTCTTTAATTGAAAAAGCAAAGACTGATGGGCATTCAACTCCCAGTCAAGCGGCAGGTCAGGCTAAAGCTGCAGGGGCAAAGCATCTTGTGCTAACACACATAAGTGCACGATATCCTGATGCAGGATTACTTTTAGAACAAGCCAAAAGAGTTTTTGAAGATTCGATTTTGGCTGAAGATTTTCTATCCTTGGAATTACCGCTAAATGAGCCTAAGCAAGAAGTTGGTTGAGTTTCTGAATACTTTCAGGCACGTTTTGGAATGATTCAACAACTACTTTTCTGTCAAATCCTATCTTCTTCAATATTTCAGCGAACCAGTTGTAATCAATTTTGCCATAACCAATACCTAAATGGTCGTCGTCTCCTCCGTTATTATCGCTAGCATGGATGTGTGTGATTTTGTCAGCAAGCTGACTAAAGAAGGGTTCAATCTGTCCTTCCAAGTTAGCATGTCCAAGATCTAAAACTATTCCGATTGGTAAATTGGTTTCTTTATACATTTTTTTAAAGTCTTCAGGGCTTTTCATTAAGAACCAGTATTTTGCTGGTAGATTTTCTAAAGCAATATTAACGCCTAACTCTTCAGCTTCCTTGTAGATTTTTTGTATGCTAGTAATGTTTTGTTTCCAATCGGCGTTTGGGTAGAACTGGCTTATGCCTGTGCGTGCTCCAGGATGAAAAACCCAAAGTTTTGCGTCCAAAGCGTTTGCGTAATTGAGAGATTGCTTGAGGCGTTTTATTGATGCTTCAAGTATTTGTCTAGATGGTGAGGCAATGTTAATGTCGACAAAAGGTGCATGCATTGTAAATTCTAAATCGTGACTTTTTGCGGCTTCCTTTAGGGCTTCGATACGTTTTTTATTTAATTCATGAGCGCCGTCGTCTAAAACCTCGATATACCTTGTTCCAACTGAGTCTAAGCGCTTAACCATTTTTTGAAAGGGTTCACTCAAGATATAAAGCATAGAAACTCCGACTTTGGCTTTGGACATTTAGTTTTTCCTCACTTTTTCTGTTTCTTTTATTATTAAGAGTTAGAGTTGTTGTCTAAGAACTTTATCCTTAAAATCTCAATTGTCTACTCCATAATAGAGGATTAAAATTAGCGTTTCTTGTAGTCTTATATTGTATTTGCCTAAGGCCTAATGCGATTTCAGTGAATTCTTTAAGTTTAATGTATTGAAAATCCCATGTTGGTGTACCATACCGTAAGCCGCTACACATAGTATCAGCATAAATGTAGAGTCTTATTGTTCCATATTCAAAAGCTGCTTGGTTTGGTTGACCATATTTGGGTTCTGAAAGAACTTTAAACGGCCAAATCTTGCATGCTTCAGGCTTCATTTGCTGAAGTCCGCAATAGTAATTGTTGGGTGTGTTACATAGAAAATTGCATGAGCCGTCGCTACATCGTTTTATGTACATTTTGTCTAATCCTACAACCGTTGTTCCAGTTCCAAATCGTTTTATAATGTTGAGCCACTCTCTGAAGTCTAAAACAACAGAGTAGAGCTTGCAACAGTAACCGCAGGCTTTGCAATTCCAATCTGCTATGTTTTGCCATGGAACAAACTGCATAAGATGCACTTAGGGCAATGTTTAGAAATCAATAATTAAAGGATTCTCTATATTGTTAGGAAATTATGGTTTTTTATATAAGTAAAGGGTATGTGAAGGATAGCCCAACTGTGGGTTTTCGCAAAAGTTTTCTATTTTCTGTGGACTCCAACCAACTATTTCGTAATCATGTGATACTACACGTACACCTTTCTTTAGGTCACTTTCAAGTTTAGGCTTAATTTTCTCGTTTGCGCTTGTTGTTAAGTATAGGAATACTACGTCAGCTGAGCTTAAATTGACATTGAACATGTCGCTGTTAACAATTGTTACTCTGTCGCTCAAGCCATTTTCGTGAATGTTGCTTAATGCTTTTTTAGCTAGGTCTTCTCTTAACTCGATACCTACACCACGAGCTCCAAAATTTTTAGCTGCCATAATGACTGTTCTTCCATCCCCTGCCCCCATATCGAAAAGTACCTCGCCAGCTTTTAAGTCGGCAATTTTAAGCATTCTTTCAACTACAATAAGTGGACTTGGAACGAAAGGTGCAATAAACATGATTTTTTAGTCTTCCAAATTTTTAACTGCTTAATTTATGCTACATAGGTTTCTTTTTTAGGCATAGGTCTTTTCGCTTCGCCACATTTAACACAGCTTTGAGCGCATAAATCAAGATATTTCTCTTCATCTTTGGAACCTAATGCGTTTGCTGCTTTTTTACATAACTCGCTAGGTTCACCGCAGCCTTCTTCTTTACAAAGACCTGAAATATAATTGCAGATTTCTTGGACATCTTTAGGTTCTAAGACTGCTCTGTGTGTTCGGACAAGCAAGCATAATTCTCGCGCCATAACGCAGGTTCGAACATATTTAATTCGCTGAAGAACTTCTTCTCGTAAATTTTTTCGGCTAATTTCCAAGCTTAGGTCTCCCTATAGTGCAATAAAGCAGAATAACCAGATTATGCCCATTCTACATTTAAAAGCTTGCTATTGAAGCAATAGCCGTTTTTAGTTAAATCGTTTACTTAAAACTTTACGTTCAGCATCCAAAACAGCCTCATAAAAGTTGTCTGAAAGATTAGGCTCTCTTTCTAATATACATGCGACATCTCCAAATTGGACTCGTCTTGCGCTTAATGCTACAGCGGCTGTTTTTCCAAATTTCTCAATCAGAATAGCATTCTGCTTAGCGACACTTTGCATTCTCTCCTCGTGCTTTCCTAGATTTTCACCTTTCTTATCAAGTAAAAATATGGCTTTGTCTGTATCAATCTTGAGCATACCAATTTGGTGAGACCCACAATTCGGGCATTGTGGCTTGTCTGGGAGGTCTTTTATGCGAATCATTTCCATGTAGTCCCAGCAGTGAGTGCAAACAAAATTTCCAGTTTCATTAAGCAACCTTGCTTTAGCCGATTCTACTAGCACAGCACGCATACGTTCAGGTGGAATAAGATCCGTCTTCATGCTTACCCGTTCAATACCTACACGAGCAACCGGAGTTGCTGTGCCGCCTGTTTCAACTACTTTAAAGCTTATTTCTCCTTTATGCATTCGCTTTAGAACCATAACTAAGCCGTTAGCATCAAGGTCTTTAGAGAATACCTCCTTTAGTCCTTCTTCATATATTGGTGTGTCTTGAAAACTTGTGATTACTTTTTGGATGCTAATGTTGCTGAAGTCAGCCCATTTTTTTAATGCTCCAAAGCGTCGGGCAACATGGATCACTCGTCGTTTAAATAAACCTGTTTTGATTGTTGAACGTTTTAGAGTTTCAACAACTTCTGCGTCTGGCATTGCCATTAATTCTTGAAACACCTCAGTAATGCGTTCAGCACTCATAGTGCCCATGGTTTGCACAAAAATGCGGTAAGGATCATGCTGAACCACAATGCCCCGACCAAGTTTATCAGATAATACTTGACCAAGTAACTGTGCTAATGCACGATTAGTAAGTGACCCAAAGTTTGAATGAACAATAACAAACTCGTTCCAATCCTCAAACACCAAACGAGAAGGCGTAGGAACCGTTAAGCCCTGATTAATCTGCTCTATAGTCTCAGCTAAAGCATGAAGAATAGTTTCTTTGTCAGCTGGATACCGCTTAGCAAGCAATCCACTAACTTCTTCTGGAGAAAGCCCTGAGTGAATTTTTTCTTCAGCAAAGCCACGTATTTCAGATAGTTCCTGTGCTATCTCATAGGGTACAGGGATTTCTTCACCAATCCAGCTTGGAATTGATCCAGCGGGGTCAACTACAGGTCGTACATACACTTTGTCTTCTGTAGCATGCATTATTTGCCATGGACTACCTCTGATAATGAATTTGGTTCCTGGTTTTCCATATTCTGCCATAAATGCTTCATCCAAAACACCGATGGAGCTATCTGTTGTTTCGTCAATTACAAGGAACTGTTTTTCCTCAGGAATCATAGATAAATTGTCAAAATAGTATTCAAAGAGGGCTTTGCTTCGTTGAGGTTTAAGGACAACTTTATCTTCTAATGATGCCCAAGCTAAACGTGGAAAACGGGAATGCATGTATTTGATTACTTTTTCTACATCTTCCAAAGTAAGGTTTTCGAAAGGCGCAGCATTTCGAATTAATTCCAGAATACCGTCAAATTCTAGCCGTCGGTTTTTAAGAAGTAATCCCGCTATTTGATTAACCAAAACGTCAAATGGTTTGTCTGGTATTTTAACGGGTTCAAGTTCTTCTTTTAGGGCTCTGCGGGCAATAACCATTGCTTCTAATGTGTCATCAGAATCCATTCCAATAATGACTCCTTCAGACACATGACCTACGCTGTGTCCAGCTCTACCAACACGTTGAATTAATCTAGAAACTTGCCTTGGACTCATATATTGAATAACTAGATCGATATGTCCAACATCAATTCCCAGTTCTAAACTGCTAGTGGCAATTAAACCCTTTAGTTCGCCTCGTTTAAGGCCAGTTTCAGCTGCTATTCTTGAAGTTTTTGCTAAAGATCCATGGTGAATTGAAATTGGAAAGTCAATGTCCCAGACTTTGAAGCGTGAAGCTAATACCTCTGAGACTGAGCGGGTGTTAGTAAATAATAGAACTGATTTATGTTTATTCATATAGTCACGGATGATGCGTAGTCTCGCTGCAACTTCAGGATGAGTAAAAATCTTGCCTGAGATTCTTGAATCTTCTTCAGTTGGCTGTGGGTAGATCACTTTAAGGTTAACCATTTTTGCTACGGGTGTACGGATGATTTCAACTGGTCGTTTATCGCCGACAAGGAAATGGGCAACTTTATCGGGAGTGCCGACTGTGGCTGATAAACCAATCATTTGGAAATCTTTTCCGATAAGGCTTCTGATTCGTTCTAGAGCTATTGAAAGTTGGCTTCCACGTTTACTATCTGCTAGCTCATGTACTTCATCAATTATCACCCAGCGTAAACTCTGTAGGTGTTGTCTTAAAACCCAACCTGAAAGGATTGCCTGTAGAGTTTCAGGAGTGGTGATGAGAATGTCCGGTGGGCTTCTAGATTGTCGTGTGCGTTCCTTGGTTTCAGTGTCTCCGTGCCGAACGGCCAGTTTTATGTCAAGATTATTGCACCACCATTGGAGTCGTTCAAGCATGTCTCTGTTTAATGCTCTTAATGGGGTAATATAGAGCACTTTTATTCCTGGTGTTTTGGGTGCTTGAAGCAACATGCTTAGAACTGGTAGGAAGGCTGCTTCTGTTTTTCCAGTAGCAGTCGGTGAAATCAGGAGAACATTTTTGCCGTCCAAGATTTTTGGGATAGTTTTTTCTTGAGGTTCAGTGGGTTTAGGGAATCCTTTTTGCTCTACCAATTTACGAACGGGTCTAACTAGTAATTGAAAAGCGTTTTCAGAAGCTTCTTGCACTAACTGTACCTCAAGGGTATTAGGAGATAGCACATTTTAGCTGTAAAAAATGTTTTGGCAACTAAACTTGTAAGATTAGGTTAAGTTGATTGTAACAGAGTGTGAAATTTTTTTTATGCATTAATTGATTAATGCTAAAAAACCCTGTGTGTAACTGCTTTCTTTCAACATGCTCATTGATAAGTATTTTTTTGTTTTGACAGGAACATGCTTAATTGATATACCTAAAACAGAATTATCTATGGAAAAACAATGGAAAGTCTTTTATTTTATTAAATTAAACCATGAGTCGTAATACATGGAGGAAAAGAGATGGCAAAATGTCCTAAATGCTCAGCAGAAGTTTCAAAGCCTAAGAAAACCTGGAAAATGGCCGGTCGACCAGACAAAACCGGAAAAAGAATGCAACTAGAAATCGGATTGTACGCATGCTCAAAATGCAGTAATACTTTCCGTGAAGTTCTGAGCAAAAAGAAAGTTTAATCTTTTTATTCGATCCCAAAGTTTTCTTTTTTTTATTTTCTTATCGAATACTTTTATAGTACTTTAACATCGGTTTGGATAACGGAAGGCAAGATTTGGCAATAACATTAAGACGATTATGGAAGAACGATTACTTCAAAACTGCAGTAACCATAGCCTTAATTCCCTTGTTAGTAGCTGGATTCTGGTTTGGGCTTCAAGCAGCTTTGAACACAAGGATTTTTCCATTATTAACCGTAACAAGCGAGAGCATGTGTATTCCTGAGGCTTCATGTGATGGTTGGTCTCATCCATTTGAAAGAACATTACATGTTGGTGATTTGCTTATTATTCAAGGTGTAGATGGTGAAAGTCTCAAAACAGATTACCCTGATAGTGATATTATTGTTTTTCAGAATCCTAGCGTACCAGCTAATGACCCAAGGGCAAACATTGTGCATAGGATAATTTCCGTTGAAGAAGCTAACGGTATCTTGTATTTTCATACTAAAGGTGATGGAAATGGGTGGCCGAATGTTTGGCCAAATCCAGTAACTAGAGGCGAAGATTATTGGTCAAGTGCAGCATACCCAAATAGTACCTACAATGGTGCTATCTCAGAAGAGTATGTCTATGGAAAAGTAATTATGCGTATTCCTTGGGTTGGATCGCTTTCAATTCTAGCGCAGCAATATACTGTAATACCAATAATATTGGTCTTGATAATTATTATTCTAATAGTAATCGAATTTGTGCTTCCTTTGTTTAGAAAAGATAACTCTCAGACAACTCCAAAACCAATATAATTTTTTTCCTTCTTTAGAAGCGCTGAAATTTTAAAGAAAAGACTACTTATTTAAACAATATTCGAAACAAGAAGTATTTTATAGTTACTCCAGTAAGTTGTTTAGTTAACGGAAGGCACAAGTTGGCAGTAACATTAAGAAGACTTTGGAAGAACGTGTACTTTAAAACTGCAATTACAATAGCTTTAATTCCACTATTAGTGGCTGGTTTCTGGTTTGGTTTGCAAGCTGCCCTGAACACTCGTATTTTTCCGCTGTTAACTGTCACAAGCGGGAGCATGTGTATTCCTGAGGCTTCATGTGATGGTTGGTCTCATCCATTTGAAAGAACATTACATGTTGGTGATTTGCTTATTATTCAAGGTGTAGATGGTGAAAGTCTCAAAACAGATTACCCTGACAGCGACATCATAGTTTTTCAAAAACCCGAATTGGACCCAAATGACCCTGAAGCTAACATTGTTCACAGAATCGTTTCCTCTGTGGAAGTTAATGGCACCTTGTACTTTTACACGAAAGGAGACGGCAACAATTACCCTAATGTTTGGCCCAATCCAGTAACCGGTGGTATCGATCCTTGGAAGCCAGATCCGTCCAATCCAAGCAGTGTTTATAACGGTGCAGTTTCTCAAGAATATGTTTATGGTAAAGTTATAATGCGTATTCCTTGGATTGGATCTCTATCTATCTTAGCACAACAATATACTGTGATACCAATTATATTGATTTTAATAATCATCATCCTAGTTGTAGTTGAATTTGTATTGCCATTATTCAAAAAAGAAATCCCTCCAGTAGCTTCTGTATAAAATTAGTCAAAATTTTTCTCTTAAACGCCAAATTTTTAAAGGTAAACTGCCATATTCAAACAGAAAGAATAGGTGGCATTTTAAAAAAGGAGAGTAAATTTTGGTAGCACCAAAGCAAAAGTTCTTGCATAAAAACAAGTTTTTTCAATCTGCTATAATTATCGGCCTTATTGTTGCTATTATAGTGGTGTTTTTTTATGGTTCTCAATTGGTGTTAAACACGCCCTATCCAACCTTGATAGTTGAAACTGGAAGCATGTGTATTCCCTGTGCTGCTTCATGTGATGGTTGGTTACATCCTTTTTCGAGAACCCTGCATATCGGCGACTTGCTTATTATTCAAGGGCTAAAAGTTTCCGAAATAAATACTAATTATCCTGATAGTGATATCATAGTTTTTCATAAACCTGGAGATTATGAAACTCTTGTTGTTCATCGTATAGTTACAGTGCAAGAAAAAAATGGTACACTATTTTTCCAAACGAAAGGTGATGGCAACGTAGGTATAAGTGGCTGTTGGCCGAGTCAGCCATCAGTCAGTGAATATGATCCATGGTCTGGTGGAAAAGGCGTACCCGAAGACCTTATAGTTGGAAAAGTTGTTGCTAGAATTCCTTGGGTTGGTTTCGTAATATTGTTTATTAAACAAAACCCAATAGGTTTGCCACTGATAATCATTTTAATAATTCTGCTAATTGTTTTGGAGTATATTTTTCCTATTCTTAAAAAAATATCTGTACAACAAAAAGTAAGAAAAGTCTGAAACATAGAGATATTTATAAACTAAGCTTTTTAATAGAAGGTCATAAGGCGCTAAAGAAGAAGGGGAAGCATGCCAAAAGTAAAAGCATCTATTAGTATCGAAAATGTAGTCGCTTCTGCAACACTTAGTCAAAAAGTTGACTTAAATGCTGTTGTAAAAGGCTACCCTGGCGTAGAGTATCGTCCAGAGCAGTTTCCCGGTTTAGTTTTCCGTCTAAAGCGTCCTAAGACTGCAACTTTAATTTTTAATTCTGGAAAAATGGTTTGCACTGGTGCTAAGTCGGCAAAAGAAGCTAGACGAGCCGTTTTGAAAGTAATAAAGGAGTTAAAGAAAGGCGGCATTATAATAATCAGTAAACCTGAAGTTAAAATTCAAAATATTGTAGCAGCCGGTATTTTGGGTGGTATGATTGATTTGGAGAAGGCTGCCTACACGCTTGGACATACTATGTATGAGCCTGAGCAATTTCCAGGATTAATTTACCGTATGGCCGAGCCTAAAGTTGTGATTCTCCTCTTTGCTAGTGGTAAACTGGTTTGCACTGGAGCTAAGATAGAAGAAGATGTCTATGTTTCAATTGATAAGCTTCATGCGTTGCTTGAGGAAACAGGTCTAATCTTTTACGAATAAGTTTTTTCGCTATTTTTTCTTTATTTGTTTTAGGATTGTTTTTTTGCTCTCTGTATCTATTGCGCCTAGATCGTATAGGTTATTGGCAGTTTCGCTGATTTTAAGCATTGATACAAGTTTGATTCCTATTTCTCCGATTTTTTCTTTTCCGCCTTCTTCTCTGTCTAAGAACGCTACTGCTTGTGTAATAATTCCGCCTTCTGCTCTTATTGCTTCAGATGCATTTTTCAGGGTTACTCCAGTGGTAATTAAATCGTCGACTAGCAGTACTCGATCTCCAGAGACAAGTACACCTTCGACTCTTCGCTCTCTTCCATGAAGTTTAACGCCTTTACGCACATATAGTAAGGGTTTTTTTAGGTTGTAGGCAACTTGAGACGCAAACGGTATGCCAGTGATTGGTACAGCGGCTATACGATCAAAGTTTTTTAAACCTATCTGGTTAGTTATTGTTTCTGCATAGAAATCACATATTTCTCTAAATGCGTCTGGAAAACTTGGAACTACTCGTAAGTCTATATAGTATGGGCTTGCTTTTCCTGTTGACAGCTTATAGACGCCGAATTTTATAGCGTCGATCTTATGGAGGATGTTTGCCATCCTATTTTTTTTATCTTGAAGACTTTTTTTGTTATCCAATTTTTGTGTCACTTCCTTTTTGACACTTGGTATATCTTATTTTGTTCAGGAATCAAGCATGCAGTTCTAGGCAATTGCTTCTTGATAAGTTGTGCAAAAGTTGCTAGGCTTGCTTGCGAGTTGGTGTGGTAGGGTACGACTAGTGGTGGTTTTGTTAATCGGGCAATTTCAAAGCCTGTTTCAGGTGAAGCGCCTACGGTGATACCGACGCTACAAAATACTAAATCAAATTTTTCTTCTTGCCCCATTTTTGCTAGTTCTGGAAATGGCAAACTGTCTGCTGTGTGGTATATTTTTACTCCATCTTCGCTTGTTATTATATACGTGTTGGGGTATTTTGCTGTGTGCTCGCATTTTTGTGCTTTTATGCTGACTTCGCCGACTTTGACTTCGTCTCCTATTCTGATCACTTGAAGTTTGTCGATTGGTATGTGTGGTTTTAATCGGAAGGCGGACGCTGGGTCAGCGATTATTTGGCAGTTTGTTGTTTTTTGGGTTTCTGTGATTAGGCGTGGATCGAGGTGGTCGTAGTGTTCGTGTGTGATTAGGATTGCGTCGACGTTTCTGAGGGTTTTAACTTTAATGTCTACTGGGTCGATGGCTAAAGTTTTAGTTGGCGTTTTTAGCAGTAT
>CAZXGX010000046.1:0-15437 GCA_964640475.1 uncultured Candidatus Bathyarchaeia archaeon | reverse complement strand
AAGTCATAAATGACTTTGGCAACCGTTTTGTTTAGAGTTGCTTTTTTAAGAATTCTAGTAATAGCTTCGTCTTTTTTTTCAAATTTTAAGACGACAATGACGTCGCTTTCAGCTCCGCAGGTTCCTTCAATTCGGGCTACGTAATCGCCTACAGTTGACATTTAAAGTTCTTGAAACTCCTTTAGAACTTCAATGAAACGGTCAACTTCTTCTTTAGTATTATAGATGTACAAACTTGCTCTTGCTGAAGATTGCAGCTGGAACATTTGATGCAATGGTTGAGCACAGTGATATCCACTACGTATAGCTATACCATAGCTATCACAAAGTAGTGCAACATCATGGGACGATAAACCTTTTACACTGAAAGGAATTATGCCACATTTTGATGTAAGACTACTTGGACCAAAAACAGTAATTTTGCTTAAATCTTTCATTCCTTTAAATGCGTATTTTGCTAAAGTTTTCTCATGTGCAAGAACATTATCCATGCCAATTCCTTCAAGATATTTTATTGCTGCTGCTAAACCAACTGCACCTGCTATGTTTGGAGTTCCAGCTTCGAACTTCCAAGGCAATTCGTTCCAGGTTATATCGCATTGTTTGCTTGCTTGGTTGTAGGCTACATCTTTTATCATTTCTCCGCCGCCTTGGAAAGGAGTCATTTTTCTAAGTAATTCTTTTTTACCATACAGAACTCCGATACCTGTTGGACCAAGCATTTTATGTCCCGAGAAGGCTAAGAAGTCAGCATCTAAATCTTGAACATCAACTTTCATGTGGGGCACTGATTGTGCACCGTCAACTAGAACTAAAGCACCGTTGTCATGTGCTATTTTTGCTACGCGTTTTATGTCGTTAACTATTCCTGTGACATTTGATACCTGACTTAGGCAGGTGATTTTTGTTTTAGGTGTTAGTTTGCTTTCAAAGTCTTTGTAGTCTAATGTACCATCGTTTTTTACTTTTGCATAGTTAACTTTGAAGCCTTTTGTTTTGGAGATTATTTCCCATGGAACAATGTTGCTGTGATGCTCCATTAGAGATACTAGAACTTCGTCTCCTTTCTTTAGGTTACTAAGTCCCCAAGAGTAGGCTACGAGGTTAATGGCTTCGGTTGTACCTCTTACGTAAACTATTTCAGCAGATTCTTTGGCGTTTATGAATTTAGCGATTTTTTCTCTCGATCGCTCATATAGGTCAGTTGCTTCTATCGAGAGTGTATGTACAGCACGGTGGACATTTGCGTTATTATTCTCGTAATATTCAACGATGGCGTCGATGACTTGACGCGGTTTTTGGGTTGTTGCGGCATTGTCAAAATAGATTAATGGATTTTTGTTTACTTCTTTTTTAAGGATTGGAAAATCGTCGCGAATCCTTGCTGAATTTATTGTGATTTTTCTTCCTCCAGTTTTACTCTCTTTGATAATGTCTTAGCGAGTTCTTCTTCTTCTAAAGCTTGTTTTTCCTCAAAAGTGTTTTCCTTCGGCATCCAATCCGGAGCAACAACGCTTTTATCGGCATAATACTTTCTTAGAGCACGTTTAAGAGCGCCAACTGCTAGGACGCCACAGTGAAATTTTACACTTGGCAAGCCGCCGATTTCTTCAGTTACTTTTTTCCATGTTATGTCTTCCCAAGCGGCTTTTAGAGTTAAGTCTTTAATCATTTCGGTTACAATGCTAGAGGTGGCGATGTTTGCTGCACACCCATAGCTTTCAAATGACGCTTTCTCAATGATCTCTTGATCATTGATTTTTAGATAGAATGTTATCATGTCTCCACATGCGGGGTTGCCAGCTACAGCAACTACTGTTGCATCTTCCATTTTTCCAAGGTTCTTAGGATTACGGAATAAATCCATAACTTTTGCATTGTAAGGTAAAGGTATACGTGACATACTTAATCCACTCCTGTTGAACCAACTATACGTCTAATACGATTAACAGCTGATGGTAACACTTCTAAAACGTAGGCTATATCTTCTTCTGTCATACTCCTCGTGGTTTTCATTAAAATGCTTCCATGTGCCTCACTAAACTTGCGTCCAATGGCAACTAGAACGTGACTTGGCTGGAGAAGTCGTCTACTGCAAGCACTTCCGCTTGAAACGTACACACCCTTAAGACTCAATTCGATAGTTAACGCTTCGCCTTCACAACGCATTATGCTAATGTTGACGTTGTCTGGAGAGCGTTTGTCGCCTTTTGGCCCATTAAGACGTATGTCGTTTAATTCTACGAGTATACCATCAACGAGTTTATCACGGAGCAGTCTCATTTTGGTTGTATTTGCTTCAAAATTTTGGAGTGCTAACTCAGAAGCTTTTGTGAATCCAACTATTAAGGGTGTATTTTCAACTCCTGGCCAAAGTTTTTGTGTTCCAATTTGACCTTCAATTACGCGATCAAGGTTTAATCCCTCACGCAAGTACATTGCACCCATTCCCCGTGGACCTTGGATTTTGTAGCTGCTGATTGTTGCCAAATCCACTTTTAGGTTTTGCACATTAAAGGGTATTCTTCCGTAAGCGTCAGTGGCATCGGTATGGAAGAGAGCTTGAGGATTTTTGTCTTTAACTATTTCTACGGCTTCTCTTATGTTCTGTATAGTGCCCAATTCATTGTTAACGTTTGAAATACTTACTAGTATGGTTTCCTTATCGACGGCCTCTTTTAGTTTTTCCATGTTTACGAAGCCTTCGTTGTCAACTGGGATTTTGGTTGTTGAAAAACCAAATTTCTGCATCATCTCAGCTACTTGCAATACGTTGATTGGCTCGATTTCTGATATGATTATTTTTTTGCCTTTGGCTTTTTGTGCAAATGCTGAACCTATGATAGCTAAATTGTTGGCTTCTGATTCTCCGGGTGTAAATGTAATTTCTTCAAGGATTTTGGCACCCATAAAATTACTGATTTTTTGGAAACAGTTCATTATTACTTCAAAGGCTTCCCAACCTGGCTTGTGGGTTAGAGTGGGATTGCCGTAGGCTTTCTTGTTGAAGTAGGGCAACATTGCATCAACTACTTCTTGAGGAACTACGCTTGAGTTTTCGTTGTCAAGATAAACCTCATGTGTTATTCCTTCATGCAATTTTAATAATTCTTTAACGTTTTCGACCATACAAGCATCCTGCCTTAATAAGGAAATAGATAACCAATCCTCTTGCTATTATAGAGTTCAACTAAAAAAACCTAACCAAACTAAAGTCCAATCATACAAAAAAGGTTAATGGGGTTAGGGCAATAATCCGTTAAAGAGGAGATCGGGGAATGTCTTTGCCGAACCAGCCCATGCCCAAAGTCCACGTTAGCAGCTTATCCTAAATATATTAGCGATTATGTGATGAACAACCGAACACATTAGATTGGCAATAAGTCAAGCAGAGTGATCTTTTCAAGAGTTATTTGTAAGTTAACGTAGAGCATAAATCCTCTACTGTTCGATTTAGTGTAAGTTCAGCCATGTTACGACCGTAATCTAGAATGCGTCTTGTACTATCAAAGATTAATCGTAAAACTGACGCTACATTTGGGTCAATTTTTTTACTTGAAATTAGCATAACTAATTCGTTTTCTAAGGGCACCAACGATTCTCGTTTTGAGATTAATTTCTCTGCATCCTTATAATCACGTTTGAATACTGCTTTTACCGAGTCTTCATACAACTGTTGTGCTTGCGTAGAAAAATTGACTAATTGTGAGTAAATTTCATCATCTATAGGTTCCTTAATAAAAAGAGTTTCATCATCAAGCAGTTTTTGGAATGAACCCACTGTATTTACTATATTTAACGCATTTTCGCCTATGTTTTCGATGTCATTGACTGCAATACGGTATAGTAGAAACTCTTTAGGGGTGGCAAAACCAAGCTCGCGATATAAGTTACGTTCAATACCATACTTCAATTGACGAACAATATAGAGACCAAGCCTGTTAACATCGTTTCGAGCATTAATTACACTGTCAAACAAGATAGTACTCCTTTCCTTTAATGCAGCGACTGCATCTCGGTTAGCTGCGAGCGCAACAATCGCCATACGCCTAACTGCTTTTTCAATTGAGAACTCAGAGTGCCTAATCAGAATTTGGAGTGTAAGCTCATCAGGTGTCTCTTCAATTATTTCTGCACCTAAAAATGTGTCTCTTGTAAAATTCTTCAGTTCAGTTTTTAATCTGGCAGAGTCTTTAGTATTTTTAAAGTGGATACGTATTATGTCGGCGCCTATTGCGTATAGAGCACGTACCATACGTAATGCTGATTCTGGAGACTCTTTAGGGTCAACATTAATGTAGTATTCTTTTGGTTTTGAAGAATCACCCAAGCCGTCCCTTTCTCTAATTTTTCTTGGAATAAGCGACAGCGTAGAGTCTGGTTGGATGTTAAAAGCGATTTCGCTACCTCGTTTTAAACCAAGATCTTGCACCCATTCTTTAGGTAGGGAAATTATATATGAGCCTCTACCTGTGCATTGGACTCGTCTGTAGCCCAAGTCTTTTTCTGCCATATACAAACATTCCTTTTACATATATTTCATTTACACATCATATATCATTAGCAGGCATATAAATGATTTTCAACAGAGTTATATAGAATACATGCTATTGATGAACTAATTATAAAAAGAAGTGAACAACATGCCAATAAATAGCTGCAAAATGGTACTAAAAAATTCCAATCAGACCACTACAACAAATGGCATTGTATGTACGAAAGATATTGAATTATACATTTCTCTGCTCACTTGTGAACTCTAAATAGAAAATTAATTGAGGATTTAAAATTGAAAAGAATAATTGCTGTACGAGAGAACTGTATAGGCTGCGGGTTATGTGAAGTCTACTGTACAGTCCAACATTCAAAATCAAAAGATATAATTAAAGCCTATAACAGCGAATCCCCTAGACCTATAAGTCGAGTAAGACTAGAAGTAAATAAGCCAATATCGTTTGCTATACAATGTCGTCACTGCGAAAACGCGCCCTGTGTAACTGCTTGTCTCTCAGGAGCAATGCAAAAAGACGCTAAAACGGGTTTAATCACTCATAACAAAGAAAAATGTATAGGTTGTTGGACATGCATTATGGTCTGCCCCTTTGGAGCCATTAGAAGTGATAAGCAAAATAAAGTTGTTGCTAAATGCGATTTCTGTATAGAGTTAAAGGAGCCTGCTTGTGTTGCAAACTGTCCTAACCAAGCTTTAGTGCTTAAAGAGGTGCGAGGATAAAATGGTAAAGTACCTGATTATTGGTGCATCTGCAGCAAGTATTGGTGCAATTGAAACCATTCGAGAGGCAGATCCAGTGGGCTCAATCATTGCTATTACAGAAGAGCAATGTGCACAGTACAGTCGTCCTATGATTAGTGATTTTGTATGTGGTAAAGTCGATGTTCAAAAAATGAAGTGTAAATCAGATGATTACTGGAAAGAAAATAATGCTGAAGCTATCCTCGGTAAAAAAGTAGTATCAATAAACTTTGTTGAAAAGACTGTTGTTCTTGAAGATGACAAAAAAATCGGTTACGAAAAACTTTTGATTGCAACAGGTGGTAAAGCTTTTGTTCCAAAAATGGGAGGTCAAGAAAAAGACGGCGTATTCACATTCACCACGATCTCAGATGCTCAACGTTTAGCATCAAAAATTGATAGCATAAAAGCTAAAAGTGCAGTAGTTATAGGCGCAGGTTTAATTGGCATAAGCTGCACAGAAGCCCTCGTAAAAAGAGGTCTTAAAGTAACAGTTGTTGAATTGCAGGAAAAAATTCTCAGTTTACTCTTGGACTCTAATGCTTCAGACATAGTTGAGAAAGTAATCCGAAGTGAAGGTGTCAACTTCATTACGGGGCAATCAGTCCAGAAAATTATAGGTCGACCAGAAAACGAGTCTATTGTTGGAGGGGTAGTATTAACTAAAGGTGACCAAATATCCTGTGACATAGTTGTTGTAGCCATTGGTGTTATTCCAAGAACAGAACTTGTCGCTGGAACTGCTGTTAAAACAAACAGAGGCATAATAGTGGACAACTCGATGCAAACAACAGTTCCAGAAGTCTACGCCAGCGGCGATGTAGCTGAAACCTATGACTTTGTCTTAAACCAAAATCGTCTCTTACCTCTTTGGCCTTTAGCAGTTATGGAAGGCAGAACTGCAGGTTATAATATGGCAGGAAAAAAAGCCACTTACGAAGGCGGCACAAACATGAGTAGTCTCAAATACTTTGGCATACCCATAGTCTCAATTGGTCTAGCTAACCCTAAGGATGATCAAACATTAGAAATATTAGTTAAGCAAGATAGAGAAAACAATGTTTACCGTAAATTGGTATTAAAAAACAATGTTGTTGTGGGTTTAACTTTGGTTAACTGTATTGAACGCTCAGGAATATTTTACAATCTCATGAAAAATAAGATAAATGTTAAAAAGTTCAAGCATGACTTAATGCGAGACGACTTTAGCCTCGCAGTTCTACCAGTTAGCTTGCAGAAGAAAATGAGTGTGATTTAATAATGGACAAGTATGATAGAAAAATAATCAATCCTTATGGCGACGATAAAGACTTTTCAGCTTGTGGCATCTTTGCAATGATGAACACTAACGGTAACCGCTTTGGCTCTAAAGACCCTATTCGTGCCATGATAAATATGCATGACCGAGGCAACGGACTCGGTGGAGGCTTTGCAGTTTACGGTATATACCCCCAATTCAAAGATTACTATGCATTTCACGTAATGTACTTACGCAAAGACGCTAAAGAGAAAACTGACAAAATCCTTGCCTCTCGATTTGACATAATTTACGATGAAGAAATGCAGACCAAAGAAGCAAACGTTAGAGACCCCCCCATAGTTTGGCGGTACTTTGTGCAACCCAAAAAACGCCGACCACAAGACCAAACCGAAGAAGACTACGTAATAGAAGCAATAATGCGAATAAACACAGAAACTGGAAAAGCATTTGTCTTCTCAAGCGGCAAAGACATGGGAGTATTCAAAGGCGTAGGCTATCCAGAAGATGTTGCAGAATTCTTCTGTCTTGAAGATTATCAAGGATACCTTTGGTCCTGCCACAGTCGTTTCCCAACAAACACACCGGGTTGGTGGGGTGGAGCACATCCATTCAACGTATTGGACTGGACAGTTGTTCATAATGGGGAACTTTCATCTTATGGTATTAACCGGCGTTACCTAGAAATGTACGGTTACAAATGCACAATGGTAACCGACACAGAAGTCATAGCCTATGCAGTGGACTTGTTGATGCGTAGACAACACTTACCTGTCGAGATGCTGGCGCAAGTATTTGCGTCGCCGTTATGGAGCGAAATCGATAACATGGAACCCAAGCAAGCTAGCTTGCTACGTACTCTACGTCAGACTTATGGAAGCTTACTCATGAACGGACCCTTTAGCATAGTAATTGCGCATCATGGAGAAATGATTGGATTAACTGACCGAATAAAGCTACGTCCACTTGTCGCAGGACAGAAAGGTGACACAGTGTACCTATCCTCTGAAGAGGCCCCTATGCGGCTGGTTTCTCCACAACTTGATCGGTTCTGGTGCCCAAGAGGCGGCGAACCAGTGGTTGCCAGACTAAAAAACATGAAAAACAGAGGACTTTAACATGAAATCATATGTAATTCCAGAATACCTAATTGAACGTGACCCCAAACGTTGTATACGATGCAAGGTGTGCGTTAACCAATGCACCTACGATAGCCACAGCTATGATGCAGAAACTGATTGTATAGTTAGTAAAGATGAGAATTGCATCAATTGTCAACGATGCGTTACATTCTGTCCAACACACGCTATTACTATCAGAAAGAATCCAAACATTAACCGAGACAACGCCAACTGGACCTTCGATGCTATCCGTGAAGTTAAGAAGCAAGCTGAAAGTGGAGGAGTAATCTTAACAGGTATGGGCTGTGACAAACCCCACTATTCTTACTGGGACAGACTACTCTTAAACGCTAGTCAAGTAACTAACCCATCAATTGATCCATTACGTGAACCTATGGAGATCAGAACATACCTTGGCACAAAACCAGACAGACTAGAAATGAAATTTGAGAACGGCCAGGTACTTTTAAAGACACAGCTTACCCCTCAATTGTGCCTTGATACTCCAATAATGTTTTCAGCCATGTCGTATGGCGCCATCAGCCTAAACGTGCACGAGTCTTTGGCAAGAGCAGCAACAGAATGTGGAACGTATTTCAACTCTGGTGAAGGCGGTTTGGATCAAAGCCTCTACAAATACGCGGACCACACAATTGTGCAAGTCGCGTCAGGTAGATTTGGTGTACACCCAAGTTACCTAAATGTCGGAGCAGCAGTGGAAATCAAAATTGGTCAAGGAGCGAAACCTGGAATTGGCGGTCACCTTCCAGGAGAAAAAGTCACTAAAAATGTGGCAAAAACACGAATGATTCCACCAGGCACAGACGCCATTTCACCTGCACCTCAACATGACATCTACTCAATTGAAGACTTAAGACAATTAATCTATGCACTTAAAGAAGCAATTAACTACAAAAAACCAATCTCAGTAAAAATTGCAGCAGTCCACAATGTAGCGGCGATTGCAAGCGGCATTGTTAGAGCAGGCGCAGACATAATCGCTATCGACGGGGTTAGAGGGGCAACTGGTGCAGCACCTAAAGTTATTAGAGATAACGTGGGGATACCCATCGAATTAGCACTTGCTCAAGTAGACCAACGTTTACGTGAAGAAGGCATACGCAATCAAGCTTCAATCGTAGCTGCTGGCGGCATCAGAAGCAGTTCTGACGTGTTTAAAGCAATCGCTTTAGGCGCTGATGCAGTGTACATTGGTACTGCAGCGTTAATTGCAATGGGCTGTACAGTTTGCCAACGGTGTTACACTGGCAAATGTCCATGGGGCATTGCTACCAGTGATCCGTGGATTGGAAAACGTATCAACCCAGACATTGCTTCTAAACGATTAATCAATCTGCTTCAAAGTTGGAGTTTAGAGATAAAGGACATGATGGGTGGTATGGGAATTAATGCTATTGAAAGCTTACGCGGGAACCGATTAGCTTTACGAGGTGTAGGATTAACACGAACAGAACTGAAGATTTTAGGAGTTAAAATGGCTGGAGAATAAAACACATGCTTGAACAGAAACCTGTTATGGAACAAATTGATCCGAAGTATGTTTGTCGAATCCAAATTGAGGATAAAAAACTTAGAATCGACGCCGAAGGACTATACTACAAAGACCTAAATTGCATACTAAGAAATGTTGTTAAAAGTAAGGAATATGACAAAATAGAAATCCGAAATGTCTGCGGTCAACGGTACATAGGGACATCTCTAGATACAAATATCCAAATGGATATTCAGGGAACCCCCGGAAACGATCTAGCTGCTTTCATGAGTGGACCAAAAATAATAGTTCACGGTAACGCACAAGACGCAAGTGGCAACACAATGAACGAAGGCTTAATTGTTGTTCATGGACACGCTGGAGACCTAACTGGGCACTCGATGCGAGGGGGAAAAATATTTGTCCGCGACTACGTTGGCTATCGAGTTGGCATTCACATGAAAGAATACGAACGCAAAGTACCAACAATAGTGATAGGGCATACAGTAGGCGATTTTCTTGCAGAATATATGGCGGGCGGTATAATTTTAATGCTGGGCTTAAATCTTAAAGAAGGCGAAAAATGCAAATCCAGATTCGTTGGCACAGGAATGCATGGTGGCGTTATCTACGAACGTGGAGATATTCTACAGCCTGAAGAGGGAACAAAAACTCAAGACGTGAACAAGCGTGATATGCGAGTAATTGAAGGTCTTGTTAAGGAGTATGCAGCTTACTTTGACTTCGATACTAAAAAGATTATGGAAAGTAGTTTTAAGAAGATAACACCGCTATCAAATAGACCTTATGCGAAATTATATTCGCATTAGACTTTAATTTTTTTGGGGGGGAAGTTAGCTGAGGCCCAACGATTTTGAGGAGATAGAGACTGCAAGTTTCAACTAACAATCCACTAATTAATTTGCTGAGCCTTTTCAGCCTTACCCACGCGCTACCGTTTATCGTGTTGATTCTTTTTTATGAGAAATTCTTCAAATATATAACGTTTATTAAATTAAGGCATACGTTACAGAGTATCAAACGCAAGATAAGCATTGCTATTTGAATTATTTAAAACTCCAAAATGACTACAAGATTTCTTGGAGAATATTTTATCAAGTATAGTTGTTCGCGTAATTTTGTATCATAAAAATTTTAAGTAAGAAATAATCAAAAAAATTTATAATTTATATACAAGAAGCTCAGATAACATGCTAAAAGGGAAAAAATTGGGCACTGAAATAGGAATTGATGCATTAGACGTCAAAATACTAAATATACTAATCAAAGATGCTAGGACACGACTAAAAGATATTGCAAAACAATGCGAAATTTCAGACGTGTCTGTACTAAAAAGGATAAAACGACTTAAAAATCTCAAAGTCATTACTGGAGCAACACTCTTAGTTAACGCTGCAGCTTTGAACTGCCCAATTGTAGCATTTATGGGCATAAATTTTAGCGGTAACCAAGAACAAGCAATAGAAAAATTGATTGCTCAACACACAAATTTGGTCGAGTTATCAACAAGTGTAGGTAAATACGACTTATGCGCGCTTGTTTATGCAAAGAGCTTAACTCAACTAGATGAGATCTCTTCTTCAATAAGAGAAGACTTTGGTGCCAGAGAAGTAACACTAAACGTTTGGTCTTATCCGGCCAAGTTTACCTTTGAAAATGTGGATTTACAATCTCAGGGCCGATGAAATTATGGACAAACTAGATTATCAAATACTAAGTGAACTTCTAAAAAACGCCCAAATATCACTATTAAAAATAGCGAACAAACTCAATATTTCTCCGTTAACTGTTAGAAAAAGATATGAAAAAATGGTTCTAGAAGGAGTAATAAAGAAAGCAGTTATCACAATTGACCTTTCTAAACTTCGGTATCAAGGAAAAGTCTATCTTCTAATAACTAACACACCTAACGCGAGTAAGGCAAAAACACTTGAAGCTCTTCAAAAAATGAAAAATATTATTTTAGTTAGCGAAATAATTGGCCCTATAGACATTTTAGCAATAGCTCCTGTGACGGATTTAAACAGTATCAAAAACTTAGTCACTGAAATTAAAAAATTACCTAGTGTTCAAAAAGTGGAAATCAGTTGTACAGGTAACACCATCTTCCCCGTTAGTCAAACTTATGGAGAATTTATGAGCCAAAAATGTATAGATCTCGCAGCCATAAGTAAAAGCAGAAACGGATCATAATTATTCTGCTATGACCCTAATTTTTTAGTTTATTCAGTATGGGAAGTTACTAAGAAATAGCACCAAATATTTTCGAAGACTTTTAGATTAATAAAAGGGAGTTTTTAGAAATTAGTAGAGGTTGCGCCCTTCTTTACGTTTTTCTGCCTCTTCATAAAAGCGCAGAATTTCATCCACTATTTCCACATTTGAAAGCAGCATACGTCTGCAACAGTAACGTTTTAAGCCGAGGCTATCGAGTACGTCACTTGCATTTTCACCTGTTTTAATGCGTCTTGCGAATTCTTCCCATCTGTCTCCAACCAGTTTGCCGCAGGTGAAGCATCTTACGGGAATAATCAATTTTGTTTTTTCTCTCCTTTATCTGTAGCTTTTTTGTTCCTTTGATCTTGCGCCGGCTCCACCAAACTTCTTGGTTTCTTTGGCTCGGCTATCACCTACAATCATAGTTCGATCGTATTCACTGAAGACTGTGCGTAGGTGAGTGCTTTTTGTCCATTTTAACAAAGCATTTGCAACTGCCATTCTTGCGGCTTCAGCTTGTCCCATGTAACCGCCGCCTGATGTGTTAACATCCATATCGAGTTGTTTCCAGATGTCGCCGCCTGCTTGTAAGAGTGGTTCCATAATTTTTGCTCGTGCAATGTCAGGTTCAACTATTTCTACTGGAGTCATGTTTATGCGTACTTTACCTACACCTTGTTTGACAACTGCGCGTGCAACAGCGGTTTTTCGTTTTCCACTAACAACTAGTACTTTTTTTCCGGGCATAATTATTCACCTTGTTTCCATCCAATCTCTTTGGCTACTTCAGCTAATGTGAAGTATGGCCCTTTAATTTTCGAAGCATTGGCATCTTCGAATGTTACTGTTTTTTGATCTTTAAATTCTAATGGAACACCCATGTAAACTTTGAGTCGTTTAAAGGCGGTTTTGCCTCTTGCTTGCTTAAAGGGTAACATGCCTCGAAGGGTTTTTTTGACCATACGATCTGGTCTACGGTAATGGAATGGTCCTCTTTCGGGTGCACCGACTTCTAGGAATTCTTTTGCTTCGGCGATTTTGCTCTTCTTTTTTCCTGAGAAGACTGCTTTCTCGGCATTAAGTATGACTACTTCTTCTCCGTTTAAGAGTTTTTTAGCTACATAGGTTGACATTCTGCCAACGATTAAGCCGTCGGCGTTAACATATGTAACTGTTGTTTTTGTTGCTTGCATTTCTTTTTCACCGGATAATTTTAACATTTGAGCCTTTAGGATTCTGTGCCATAAGCTCAGGGATTGAGATATATTTTGCTTTTGCAGCATCTAGCTTTGCTTTTGCTTTTTCTGATATGTTAAAGGCTGCAATTGTTATTGAATGAGTTAAAGTTCCTGTGCCCAAAATTTTTCCTGGAACTACCACTATTTCACTTTTCTTTGTGTTTCTATTAATGCTGCTCAGGTTTACGGCGGCACGTTGAGTACGTGGCTGTGCTAATTGATTAGCAACATCTATCCAGATTGGGGCGTCTTTTTCTTTGCTTTCCTTTCTTAATTGTCTGATAAGTTGGATTAGTTCGGGGTTTGTAGTTTCTGTTTGTCTCATTATTATTCAACCTTTACCTGTTCTTCAAATTCCTTGAGTTGTTGGCCTAAGATTTTTGTTGCTTCTTGAAGTATTCTTTCAGGTGGAAGTGCACCTGTTGATTCTATATTAATGATGAATGCATTCTTTTCCCATTCAACCTTGAGTGGAGACGGCTTTTTTGGGCAGGCATCTACGCAATCCATACATAGGTTGCATGCTAAAAGGTCTCGAACGTCAACTTTACCACCTTTTACTTCAAGAACCTTCTTGGGACAGATGTCAACGCATTTTGTGCAGTCGTCGCATAATTCTGTTGGAGTAATTATTTTTGGATAATACTTGTAAGCAGAAACACAGACAGGTTGCCATTTTGCGTGGGTTTTGCCTCTCCCAAGTCTTGCGTAGGCTTCAAGTTTTAGTTTTTGACCTTTTGCTAATTTGATAATTGGGACTTTGTCTGAGACTGGACCGACTTCTGGGTTTTCAGAGACCAATTCACCACTGTATACTGTTCTGGTTCCATCTTTTGCTTCTGCATCTAGAGTGAGTGTTACTCGACATTGTGGGCAACCAAATTCGCTTTGGCAAGGACATTCTTCTGGAAGGTTGTAACTGTTTAGGTCGGTTTTTAGGGGTGTTAGTCCAAGTCTATGAGCAATAATTTCATCTTGTAAAATTGAAGAGTTTTCTATCATGACAACTTCATCAATTGCCATGCAGGGAACTTGAGCAAGTGCTATTCTACGTAGAGCATTCATTAGGGGAACCTCTGCGTCTTTAACAATTACGCGAAGGTTTGTATCAGATTTTTCAAGGATTTGTACTTTCACTTGCTAAGACACTCCACAATAGGTTGCTATAATTGGCTTGCGTTTCATTAAGGTTACAGGGCATTATTTCAATTTTTCTGTCTATTAAAGAAAGAAGTTTGAGTTTAAACTCTTCTTCCTCTTCTGCCACCGGGTCTTCGTGTGCCGTCATGAGGAATTGGTGTTACTTCTTCGATACGTTCAATGCGGAAGCCAAATCTTGCGAGAGCACGAATTGCTGCTTGGGCACCAGGACCTGGAGTTCTTGGACCACTTCCACCTGGAGCACGAACTTTAATGTGTATAGCTGTTACTCCTTTATCTCTTGCAATTTCTGCTGCTGCAGTTGCTGCACGCATAGCTGCGTATGGTGATGATTCCATGCGGTCAGCTTTGACGAACATACCACCGGTTGTGCGTGAGATTGTTTCTGCGCCACTAATATCAGTTATATGAATTAGGGTGTTGTTGTAGGAACTAAAGATGTGAACTATGCCCCATTTCTCGTTTCGTTTACTGGTGCTCAGAATCCGCCGCCTCCGCGTCCGCCACGTCTGCCTCGGCTAGGTTGCCTAATTACTGGTTGTTTAGCTACAACTGTTAAGCCTACTCGTAATGGGTGAGCTTGGTTTGCTAGCGCACTTTGTCCTGAGTACGTTATTTGTGCTTCTTCGTCTTTTGGCACTATGTAGCCGGGTATGGTTACTCTACGGTTATTTATTGTTAAGTGACCGTGAGTGATTAATTGGCGTGATTGGAAGATTGTTCTTGTTAATCCTTTTCGGAAGACAATTGTTTGAAGTCTGCGTTCCAAGATGTCTTCTATGGTTAAGTCTAAAACGTTGTCTAGAACTGCTGTTTCTTGCAGTATGCCCAGTTTCTTTAGGCGTGTTAGTAGTTCATTTTCCATTTTTGCTCGCTCATCAGGTGATTTGCTGATTAAAGAACGTGCAATTCCTCTGACTTTGGACAATAAAGTTTTGTGACGCCAAAGTTCATGCTTGTTTCTTAAACCGTATTGACCTAGGAGTTTAAGCTCTTCTTGAAGGATGTCTTTACGCCATCGGAAACGTGGCGTATCGAACTTTTTACGCTGTTTCTTTGGATCTCCCATGATTATTTGCCTCCTTCAGCTGGGGCTCCGCCAGATTTCTGCATGAGAGTCTTCTTCTTAACTCCTAAAGCTTTACCTGCGCGTCCAGTGGTTTTTGTTCTCTGGCCACGAACCTTTAAGCTGTAAGCATGACGATATCCACGCCAAGACCTGATTTCTTTGTCTTGGTCAATGTCTGTTTTTACTTTGAAAATAAGATCAGCACTTAAAATATGGGAATCTTTTCCAGTTTCAGAGTCTTTTCGCCTATTGAATAACCAACTAGGCAGTCCATATTTAGCTGGATCGCGGATAACATCCTCTATTTTAGTGATGTCTGATTCTGTGATAAAACCTACTCGCAAGTCAGGATTAACACCAGCTTTCTTAAGCACAGCATTTGAGAGGCTTGTGCTTATGCCCTTAATTTGCTTTAATGCGTAAAAAGTCTTAAGGGTGCCTGGTGAATCACTGCCCATGATACGTACTATGTGACGAAATTCCTGTGACGACATGCTAAATTATCATCCGTTTTAACTTGAAGCATATACGAAATGAGGCAGTATTTATTTAAACCTTCCTTTCCAAAAAGCCTTATCAACCGTAAAGGCACTTGTCGGGTTTACT
>CAZXGX010000045.1:11987-15774 GCA_964640475.1 uncultured Candidatus Bathyarchaeia archaeon | reverse complement strand
GCGCCGGGAATGGGATTCGAACCCATGCGGACCGGAAGATCCACGGGCTCTCAAGGCCCGCGCGTTAACCACTCTGCCATCCCGGCACTGACATAAAACAACATCTGTTGTTCATTCTGTCTTAAATGTTTACCGAATCCAACATCAATACATTGTTGGCAAAAGTACTTAACATACCAACATAAATCTTGTTTGCATGGCGCAAACGACGATAGTGCATATTCCAAGCAATATATTGGATGCTATTTATGCTGGCTCAAAAGAATTGTATCCACGTGAAAGCTTCCTGCTGCTAAGAGGGAAAAAAAGGAAAAATATTATTTATATCACCGATTTGGTTTTAGCTCCGTTTGCAGTTCACGGTGAAGGTTTTGCCCACTTTAATCCTTACATGTTTGCTGGAGATTACTCTTTAGTTGGTACAGTGCATTCGCATCCATCTGGAGATAATTCGCCTAGTGATACAGACTTAAATTATTTTTTTGGGCGTGTCCTGATGATTGCGGGTTACCCTTATGAGGGAAAAGGTTGCATTGCAGCTTATGATTCAAACGGTGACAAGCTGCCAATCGAGGTAACTGCTCCATTAGAGAATAATGATGAAGACTTTTATTGAATATATTCTTGAGCTTTTTTGACGGCTACCTGATATTGTGAGATAAAGTCTATAGCGAATTTGTCCGCGTTGCCTTCGGTTCCTCGGTGTATTTTATCAACGCCTTTGCTTCGAAGGTGATGGTAGAATTCATGTATTATTACAAAGGGGTTAGCTAGGATGTCGCTGTTTAGTACGTAGATTGTTTCTGTTTTTGCGGCATAGCAGCCGTATGCTTTTGTTTTGTGTTTTTTTGGTAATCCTACTTTTAGGAGAGGTGTTCTGACTTTGTAGTTGTCTGATAGTAATGTAAGTGCCTCTTCTGTTCTTCCATTAAGTATGAGGAGTACAATTAATGGTTTAAAGTTGTCTTGAATCATTGAACCGCCGGTTATTGTTGTATGTTTATTTGCTTAGTCTTTTTTATGTTGCCCTTGTCTTTGCATAAGATAAAAAAAATAGGCTTTTTTTAAGTGTTAAAAAAATTATAGTTTCTAGATTGAGGTTATTACTATTATGAGGTTGTTAACTACTGCAAATAGTAGCATTCCTGTTGCACCTATGTATGCAGTTTTTAGAAAAATCTTTGTCCATTTGAAGCTTTTACTTGTTTTGTCTTGTGTCTGTTGCAGGCTTCTGTTTGCTTGATAAAAGATTAGTCCCACAACAAAGGTTGTGCATAGCTTTATGGCAGTAAATAATGGTAAACTTTGGCTTGCTATGCCTGCAATGAAGGGGTTTGCTTCGATAGCGCCGAAATAGGTTAAGCCTATGACTGTTGTTAACCAATCCATTGAGCCCGCGAGAACCAGGGCTAGACTAGGGAATGTCCTAACTCGAAACATTACTGCCTTCTCCTTTCTCCGATTATGAGATTAGTTGCTATGGCTATTTAAGTACTGAATTCCCATTTACGATATATTATAGAAGTTAAAAGTAACATCAAAATTTTATTCGCAGGTATTCTTTTTCTTATGATTTGTTTAGAAAGAAAAGGATTAATATAAGCAGGAAACTGGTATGCAAAACGAAGTAGCTATATACCAGAAATTATATGGATAAATAGCACAAAGTTGTGGGCCGGTCGTCTAGCCTGGTTAGGACATCTGCTTGACGTGCAGAAGGTCGCCGGTCCGAATCCGGTCCGGCCCACCAGCTTAGCTTAATTTAACATTTTTGTTGAATTTTATAGTAATTAAAAAGCTGCAGTGGTGATAACTAAAGTTTATAATCAAAATTAGCCTACGTACGAGAAACGCTCTTTGGCTTACTATTGTGGTAATGCTGGGTTTGCTCTGATTAGTGAAAAGAAATTTTGTATTTCGTTATGGCTAAATCTAGAGGTTTCCATAGTGAATAAATGCTAAAAATAGATTTGTGTCTGCAAATTAGTTAGGGAATTTCAATTTTTGAAATCTATAGGTCAAGTTCACAACGCTTTATTATGTCAAGGAAAATTATTTTATAAATAGGAGAGAAAAATTGCAAAAACAGGCTGGCTGGTAATAGATTGCGTTTTCATTCTTTATTTGATAATAGTTTTGATGCAGTCCTGTTAACACGGCCAGATGGAAGTATTCTTTCAGCTAATCCTGCTGCATGCTTTTTGTTTGGTATGACAGAAGAAGAAATCAAGCTTGCAGGTAGAGATGGCCTTTTAGTTATCGATGAAAAAGTTAAACTTGCGCTTTTAGAACGCGAAAAAAAAGGCAAAGCTATGGCTGAATTAGCCTTTAAGCGGAAGGATGGCTCTACGTTTCAAGGTGAAGTTACGTCGAGTCTTTTTACTGATACAGATGGTATTGTTAAGTCAAGCATGATTATTCGAGATATTACTGAACGTAAAAGAGCAGAAGAAAAATTAAGACTAAGTGAGGAAAGGTATAGATCCTTATTTGAACAGGCTGGTGAATACATTCTTGTGTTGGAACTTCCCATTATTGGAGTCCCAATAATTAAGGATGCTAATTCAGCTGCGTTGAAAGTGCATGGTTACTCTCGAGAGGAAATGATCAATCAACCAATCAGTATAATTGATAAACAATTTACTGAAGATGATACAAAAGAATTAATTAGAAAAGTTTCTGGAGGCGATGTTGTTGTTTTTGAAGTTATTCATCAACGCAAAGATGGCACATCTTTTACGGCTGAGGTTTCAGCTAAAGCAATCAAATTAGGATCTGAAACGTGGATTCTCACAATTGAACGAGATATTACAGAAAAGAAGAAAGCTCAAGAAGCTTTAAAAGAAAGTGAAGAACGATATTCAAAATTAGCTAGTGCGACTTTTGAAGGAATAATGATTAGTCGGGCAGGTATAATTCTAGATTTAAATAATCAATTGGCAGAAATGTATGGATACAAAGCTAGTGACTTAATTGGAAAAGAAGCAATTGATTTAGTAGCGCCTTGTTCTAAGACGCTTGTTAAGACTAACATGGAAAAAGGGTATGAAGGTTTATACGAATTTTTTGCTTTAAAGAAGGATGGCGCAGTATTTCTTGTTGAAACTCGAGCAAAGTCTATTTTTTATAAAGGGTCTATTGCAAGGGTTAGCGCGGTTTATGATATTACGAAACGAAAGAAAAATGAAGAAACATTAAGAGTATTTTCTAGTATCTTTGAGTTAGCTAGTGATGCTATTTATGTTTGTGATCTTAAGGGTGAAATTGTTTACTTTAATGAAGCCACGTATAAGCAGATGGGATATAGTAAGGATGAAATGGTTAAATTAAATCTTTTTGAATATTCTTCCCCTCAAGCTGCTAAGCTTATTGAGGGAAGAATTGAAAAAGTTCTTGAGAAAGGGCACGCAGTCTTCGAATCTGAACATTTAGCTAAAGATGGTACAAAGATTCCAGTTGAAGTAAGTAGTCGAATAATTGAGTCTAATGGTAAAAAATTGCTGCTTAATGTTGCCAGAGACATATCTGAACGCAAGAAAGCGCAAGAAGCCCTAAAGAAGAGTGAAGAAAGGTACCAGATGATTACTGATAACATGAAAGACATTGTTATGCTTACTGATGAAAATTTTGTTTTTTGTTATATTTCTCCTTCTATTGAAAGTAATTCAGGTTTCAGTTCTGATGAATTAATTGGTAAAAGTGTTTTAGAGTTTATTCATCCAGAAGATATTGAAAAAGTTATTAAACCAAATTTAAGTCGATTATATAGGGGTGACGAAATCGGTTC
>CAZXGX010000045.1:8890-11887 GCA_964640475.1 uncultured Candidatus Bathyarchaeia archaeon | reverse complement strand
TTATAGTAAAGAAGAAATGTCTAATATGACTATTCAAATGTTTGAAACCCCTGAATCTGCCCAAGTGTTAGATTCTCGTAATAAAGAGTTGATTGAAAAAGGGTCAATTGTTTTTGAAACATGGCATATCAGTAAAAATAAAAGCCTGATCCCAGTTGAAGTGCATTCTAAATTAATCAATTTGGATGACAAAAGTTTGGTTCTGAGTATTGTTAGAGATATTTCTGAGCGTAAGAAAGTAGAAAAGAAACTAAAGCAGAGCGATTTAATTTTTGAGAATTCTATGGATATGATTTGCATAGCAGGTTTTGATGGTTACCTGAAGGTTCTTAATCCTGCATGGTCAAGAACACTTGGTTGGAGTAATGAAGAGCTTCTTTCAAGACCGTGGATAGAATTTGTGTTTCCTGAAGATAGAGAAGCAACAATCAACGCAAAAACTACTTTAGTTAAAGGGCAAGAAGTTTTCCAGTTTGAAAACAGATATATCTGCAAAGATGGCAGCATTAGATGGTTATCATGGAATTCTTTTCCTGATCCTAAAGAAAAAATAATTTTTGCTGTTACAAGAGATATAACTGAACGTAAAGATGTTGAAGATAGACTTGCGTTGGTAAATGAGAAACTTCGTGTAACCGGTAGTCTGACAAGGCATGATGTTAGAAATAAGCTTACAATTATAAAATCCAACATATATTTGCTTAAGAAGCGTATTGGTGATAGCCCTGAATTAGCGAATATCCTGGAAGATATTGATTCAGCAGTTGAAGCTTCAAATAAATTGTTTGAGTTTAGTAGCACTTATGAAAAAATCGGTGCTGAGCCTCGTTCAAGGATAAATATTGGTGAATATTTCGATCAAGCAAGTAGCTTATTAAATGATCTTCAAAAGATAGAAATGACTAATGACTGCAAAGAATTGATAGTGATGGCGGATTCTTTAATTAGGCAATTATTCTACAATCTTCTTGATAATTCTTTAAAGCATGGAGAAAAAGTAAATCACATACGGTTGTACTTTGATAAGCAAAACGAAGAAACGAAATTATTTTTCGAAGATGATGGCGTAGGAATATCGCAAGCAAATAAAGAGAAGTTGTTTACTGAAGGCTTCACTACAGGTAATGGGTCAGGTCTTGGTTTATTACTTATCAAGAAAATGGTTGAAGCTTATGGATGGACAATAAATGAGGAAGGCCAAGAAGGTTATGGAGTAAAATTTGTAATAAGAATCCCTAAGAATACTTATTCTTAAGCAAAGTTAGTTATTATCTATTAACTTGTATTTCTTTGAGGTAAAACTTGTCCATTAAATTCAGTTATTTGCATTTTTATATAACGTTCAGAGTTTAAAGGGCGACTACATTTGGGGGGAATCTCAATTTCGAAACGTGCACTTTTTCCTTGTTCACCATTTTCTTGAATACTCCAATTATAAATTTCGCATATGCATTTAATCAAGTATAAGCCTAGACCCGTTCCTTTTCCAGCGCCTTTTTGGAATAAACGTTGCTTGATTTCTGCATCTATACCGCCGCCGTTATCTTCGTAGATTATTTTTAGACTACCTGTTTCTTGTTTTTTAGTAGATATTGATATTTGAGTTAGGTTTCTTCCATATTTTAGTGAATTATCTATTAAATTATGGAATATTGTGGTTAACGCTGAATCCGCTAGAACTTCATGGTTCATATCAGTTGCAGATATCTTTAGACTCTTTAAATCGGCGAAAAAGGCTTTAGCTTCATTTACTGCATTGTTTATTTTAATCCATGATAATCCTTTGCTGCCTGCTATTTCGTAGGTTTCAGCAAACTCTAGAATTCGATTGATATTTTTGCTTGCTGCAGCTATTTCATGGAGTTGTTTTTGTAGAGGTTCATTAGTGCCTGCGTGTTTTTTAGTTAAATAGAGTAAGCTTGAGATTATGGTTAGTTTATTTCTGATGTCATGTCTTACAAAGCTTCCAACTACACTTAGTTTTTCTAGTAATAATTCTGCTTTTGCCAGTGCTTTGTCTCGTTCTTCGCGGTCCTTTCTGCGTTGGGTAATGTCACGGCTAATGGCAATTATTCTTTTTTCGCCTGATTCATCTTTAACTATGCTTATTTTGGCTTCAAGCCAAATAAGACCTTTAGAAGTTATAAAGTTTAACTCAAATGGGGGGACTTCTCCTTTTTCAAGTAGGTCTTTATTTTGTGAAATGAATTTTGCTATGTCGTCAGGGTGAAGGTATTCTAAAATGCTCTTTTTGCCTACTATGTCCTCAGGGGCAGTTCCCATTACAGTTTTAATTGAGGGCGAAGCATACAAGAAAGTTCCTTTTAGGTCATGTACTGTAATTAAATCCATTGCGTTTTCTGCTACAAATCTATAGCGTTCTTCGCTTTCTTTTAATCGTTGATCTATTTTTTTACGTTCAGTTATATCTCTGCAGATTGTTATAAATCCCATTGGATTCCCTAATGCATCGTGAATCGCTTTTCCAGAACTTTCTAAAGTGAATTCTTTACCGTCTCGTCCTTTACCAGTAGAGATAATGTTTACTACCTGTTTACTTGCCATTGCACTTCTAAATTTATTTAAAAGGTTTTCTTGGTCTTTTTCGGAGACAAAGCTCAAGAATTTAGTGCCTATTAATTCCTCTTTTTTGGTATACCCACATATTTTCAAAGCTACCTCGTTACAATTTATTATTCTTTCTGATTTGTCGAAAATTATGATGGCGTCTGGGGCTGCTTCAAAAATATTTTCAAGTTCTTTTTGTTTAAGTGATAGTGCCTGTGTGGTTTGTTTGAGTTCTGAAATACTTATGAATGTAGTTAGAAGATGAGGTTGATCTCTAATATTTACAATTTTTGTTGAAAAAAGAACGGTAATTTCAGTATTATCTTTTTTTAGGGCTTTAACTTCTCGGTTAATTACTGGTTGATTGTTTATAGTAAGATTAACTATCTCTTGTCGCTCGGAGGGATTAGCGTACAGGTGAATTTGCAG
>CAZXGX010000045.1:0-8790 GCA_964640475.1 uncultured Candidatus Bathyarchaeia archaeon | reverse complement strand
TAAGATTAACTATCTCTTGTCGCTCGGAGGGATTAGCGTACAGGTGAATTTGCAGGGATGTTTTTCCAATTACTTCTTCACGGGTGTAACCGAACATCTTTAAAAAGTGGTTATTTACATCAAGGAATAAACCATCAACAAGACGTGAAATTGATAAACCTGCTCCGCTTGAATTAAATGCTGCAGAGAATTTTTCTTCACTTTCTATTAGTTTTTGTTCATCTGTTTTTGTTTTGGTAATGTCTCGTATTGTGCTTACTATTTGTTTTATTTCACCATTTTCGATTATTTGTGAAAATGAATGGCTAAGCCAACGTGTTTCTCCTTGTTTAGTTAGGATTCTATATTCAACTGTGTCACTTAGAGGATTTGTTAGAGCTGATTGAAAGATTTTCTGAACTCTTTCTGTATCTTCTGGATGAGTAAACCAAGGGTTTTTTCTTCCAGTTAATTCTTCAGCCTCGTATCCAAGTATTTTTTTGCAGGCTGGACTTACGTAGAGTATTATACCGTCATTTCTATTTAGCATAACCATTTCTTTACTGTTAGTAATCATTTTTTTGAAGCGTTCTTCGCTTTCCCAAAGCATCTTTTGGGCACGGGAGTTTTCGTATAGCTGAAAAATACTTACTGACAGTTCTGTGTAGACGGTTTTGGGGTCACCTTGTTTGTTTATGTAACGATCTGCTCCTAGGTTTAATGCTTGAACAGCGATTTCTTCGCGGCCTTTACCGGTAAACAAAATGAAGGGAGTATCGGGACATTTTTCTCTTAATAATTTAAGAAAGTCTAATCCATTTTTTGTAGGCATATCATAGTCTGAGATCACTACATCAAATAAACCGCAGTTTAGCTTTGAGAGAGCTTCTTCGACGGAGTAAGCTAATTCGATTTGAAAATTGCCTTCATCTGAGAGGATTGTTTTAGATACATCTAGGAAAGACCTATCATCATCTACGTGCAGAACCCGGATTTCAGCAGACGGCTTCACTGATTGCACCGTTTAGCATTTTTCTATTGATTTAATTGCATTTTTTTGCTCAAAAGAATTTGTACATAAAGAATCAAACAAACAATCTAAATTAACTTTTATTTTGACTTGTATTTTATATTTTGATTAAGAATGGCGGTTTGTTACTATATTATGGATAGAATATTTTAGGTTTGGTTTAGAACTGAAATTTTGATTTGCATAATTTGCTCGTTTTGTCTTAAATTATCTACGAATTTTCTAATTAGTATAGCTTGCCCCTTCAAGATAATGACTTCTAGGCAGAAGCCTTTGTGGATGTGAGTGTGCAGAAATGTTGAAACTAGACCGCTCTGTACGTGTTGTAATTCAAGTAATCGTCGTCTGTCGGCGTTTTCTCGATAAATGAGACTAATTGTCGCCACTACTTCTCCTTCGGCGTCTTCAATTTTTACATCTTCGTTTAGGTATAATCGCAATGCTTGCCTAGTGATTTCTGAGCGGCTTACAAAGCCTTTTTCCTTCATTGTTTTTTCTATTTGTTTAACTAATGAGTCAGGTATAGATAGACTTATGATTACCATTTGAGTCGCCCTATTGTTTAAAATAAGCAGTACAGTTAATAACTTTTATTAAGATTAGCAGGGAATTCCCAATTAATTATTAATGTTTTAAAAATATTTAATAATCTGCTTTTGTAAAAAAGAATCATGAACAATAAGCAAAAAATGCTCATAACAAGCATAATCCTAGTTATCATAATCGCAGTAGCCGCAATTACCTTTTCTAATAGTATTCCAAAGTCAAACAAACTAAATGTAATAGCTACATTTTATCCATTAGCCTTTCTCAGTCAAGAAATCGGAGGCGACCAAATCCAAGTGACCAAACTTGTACCTAGTAATACTGAAATCCACGGTTGGGAACCATCTGCTTCGGACATAATGTCTGCTGAAGACGCTGATGTAATCATCTATAATGGTGCGGGTTTAGATCACTGGATAGAAGATGACATATTAACAGCATTATCTAACACTAAAACTCGAATTATTGTAGAAACCACCCTTAATTTGGACCTCATAGCAAATGAAGAAGAGGAACATGAAGAAGAAAGTGAAGAGCATAATCATGGACTCTATGATCCGCACACTTGGGTGAGTCCCTATATGGCTAAACTGCAAGCTGAAAAAATTTATGATGCCTTGGTACAAGCAGATCCTGATCATGAAAGCTATTATACTGAACGATGGCTGCTTTTGGAGGATAAGTTAGAGCATTTAGATACAGATTTTTCTACTATGCTGTCCAATGCTAAAAAAGAGGACATATTTGTTTCGCATGGAGCATTCGGATATTTGGCTTACAGGTATGGTTTTGAGCAGCATAGTGTGATTGGATTATCCGCTGATGAGCAACCAAGTGCAGCCACTATAGCTAATCTTGTTGATTTAATGAAAGAAAATGAAACTTACACTATATTTGTTGATCCTGTATATTCCACCGAGTATGCCCAAACGATTAAGTCTGAAGTCCAAATACAAACAGGGCACTCTGTTAGTGTACTCGAATTATACTTGATGTTGGGTCCAGTTGATGACAAAAACCTTTTAGAGCAAATGCAGGCCAACTTGGATAATTTAAAAATTGGTTTAGAGGCGACTTAACAAACAGTATATAAATAAGCCAAGAAATCAATTGATACCACGGAAGCTGAAAATGTCCCAAGTCTCCCCCATTTTGGAAGTGAAGAATCTTTTTGTTAGTCGCGAAAGCGAACATGTAATTGAGGATGCCAATTTTTCTATAAATAAAGGGGACTATGTAGGAATTGTGGGACCAAATGGCGGAGGAAAAACTACCCTTCTAAATGCAATACTTAATTTTTTACCAATTTCTAAGGGTTCAATAAATCTGTTTGGAATCAATATTGCCAAGTTTGCTTCTTGGGAAAAAATTGCATACATTTCTCAAAACGCCACCAGTTTTGAGAACGAGTTTCCTTTGACGGTGAGAGAACTTGTTGCATTAGGTTGCATCAAGAAAGATAATATTGGAAGAAGATTTAGGCGTGAGGACTGGAAGGCAGTTGAAGACAGTATTGATTTTATGGGTTTACGTGACGTTGTAGATAAACGGATTGGGCAGTTATCTGGTGGACAGAAGCAGCGTGTATTTGTAGCTAAAGCATTGGCAAGAAAGCCTGAGTTAATTCTTCTTGATGAACCCATTGTAGGGGTAGATTCAAATGCTCAAGAAAGATTTTATAAAAAGTTAAGTGACCTAAATACTGAACGCCAAACTACTATTCTCCTTGTAACTCATGATTTAGCTTCAGTTTTCTGCCGAATGTCTAAGGTGTTATGTATTAACAAAAAAGTTGAGGTTGCCCAAATAACCGATGAATTAGACGCAAACATGCTCCTTAAACGTGCGTATGGGGAACATTTCCATTTTGTATTCCATAAACATGAATGTAGAGGAGTTTTTGAAAACGAGCAGCATTAACTTATTTGATTTGTTTGGTTATCAATTTTTTCAATATGCACTGATTGGTGGTGTTATTGCTGCTGTAGCTTGTGCGTTAATTGGGCTTTTTTTGGTTTTAAAGAAAGAAGCCATGGTTGGAGATGGGCTTTCTCACACTGCTTTTGGAGGCATAGCCTTGGGGCTCTTTTTAGGAATTAATCCTTTGTTAACTGCTTTAGGAGTTTCAGTGATAGCGGTTTTTACAATCTCTTACATGCGACGAAAGAAGATTGCTACCTCAGATTCCGCTATTGCAGTAATGATGGCTCTGGGTTTTTCTACGGGATTAATTGTGATAAGTATAGCTGGAGGTTTTAACGTTGAATTATTTAGTTACCTCTTTGGTTCAATACTTACTATAGATTTGCTGGATTTAGAGTTGGTTTCCTTGTTAGGGTTGGCTGTTTTATTGTTCATTGCATTTTTCCGAAGAGAACTATTATCAATGGTTTTTGATGAGGATGACTCCAAAATAATGGGTATACCAACAAAGAGATTATCCATAATTTTTGATTTATTAGTTGCTATTACAATTGTGCTCTCAATAAAAGTCATCGGAACCATTTTAGTAGTGGCACTTCTTGTTCTGCCTGGGCTTTGCGCTTTGAAACTGAATCTTTCGTTCCGTAAAACTCTTCTTGCAGCTGTTGGTTTTAGCATACTAAGCACTACCTTGGGCATAATGTTTTCCGCTGTTTTTGATATAGTAACAGCTGGATTGATTGTTTTTGTTTTAGTTCTGTTTTTCCTGCTTACTTTACTTTACAAAAAACTGTCTTAAAATGCTATAGAAAAAAAATATATCAGTTAAAAAGGAAAAAGTTAGTTTTTTAATGTTTTCGTTGTGCGATAATTCCTCGGCATTTGTCAGCGTATTGACAATATTCTAAGCAGGCAGCTGAAGGGTCAGGTCGTTTCCATTCGGCTCCGCAGCTAGGACAAGTGGTTTTATCTTCGTCACTCCAGATTTCAAGTTCCCCCCCGCAAACATGGCAATTAATGTAGGCGGGTTTTGGTTGCAGTAAGTCACGCAGTCCTGGGCAAGTGTCTGGATTTTTGGCTGGTTTATCAGAGCTCAACTATTTCACCTCCAACCTTTACCTCTAACTCTTTAACAGGAACATGTTTACCAGAGGCTTCAATCGCTTTGTTGACAGCCCATTTAAGGCCAGTACAGCATGGAACTTCCATATGCATGACTGTTATGCCTGCAATATTGTTCTGCTGAAGGATCTCAGTCAGTTTCTGCGCGTATGCTTTTGCATCATTAAATTTTGGGCAGCCAATTATCACACGTTTTCCGTCCATAAAGTCTGGGAAGTTTTTGAGAGCAATTGGTGCACAATCTGCCGCGAGAAGTATGTGTGCGTTTTCGAAGAAGGGTGCTTTTGGTGGAACCAAGTCTATTTTTACTGGCCATTGAGGTTTTTTTGGACCTGATATTGTGGTAGAAGGTATCACTTGCTCTGTTTTTGCTTTGCTTTTGAGGTATTCATGCACTTCTTCTTGATTGAAGGCTTCAGCTTCTCGCTCAGTTATTGTTATTGCGCCTTGTGGGCATTGTCCTAAGCATGCGCCTAGGCCGTCGCAATAGGTTTCTTTGATAATTTTTGCTTTACCGTTTACGATTTGAAGAGCGCCCTCTACGCATTTGGGGATGCATTGACCACATCCATTGCAGAGGTTTTCGTCTATATTTACGATTTTTCTTTTCATGTGTCTTCTCCTCTTAGACATTTTCCGCCTGTTGGGCAGAATTTTTGAGCGTGATTTTGGATGGCTTGGAAAATTGGGGTTAGGGTTTCTTTGTTGACTGTGTAGATGTGTTTTTTTCCTTGTTTTTCTATGGTTAGTATGTTGCATTGGAGTAGTGGTTTTAGGTTGTGGGAGATCATGCTTTGTTCTTGTCCTAGAGCGGTTGCGAGTTCGTTTACGCTTAGGGGGTTTTCCATTAATTGTTCAATTGCGGCGAGTCTGGTGGGGTTTGCTAGGTTGGTGAAGAATCGGTAGCAGGTTTTTGTTAGGCCTTTTTTCATTGTTTGCCATCCCACTGATTATTATATGAACAATTAATCATATGAATATTTATTCATATAAACTTAGTGGTGAAACCGTTACTGTCTATTTGTTGTACGCATAAGCAAAAAACTTTATTAAATATTAACATTTAAGGCGTTAGATATAATAGAGGAAGAGCGAGAATGGAAACAAGCCACAGCATACTTGAACTTCAAACCGAAACCGAAGCAAAAACACTACCAAAGAAACTTCCTAGCTCATGCTTTAGATGCGGAAGCGAGTTTGATAAACCCATTTTCGCCGTAAATAATTCACAAGGCATTTCTGAAGGCTACTACGCTTGCCCAAGATGCTTATCTAAAATAGAAAACCAAAAAGAAGAAACCATTGAAGAAGCAACCGAAAAAACTGAAAAAACAAAAACTACACACTCTAAAAAAGTGAACATAGACAACTCTGAACCAGCAGTTTGTCCTCACTACTCAGGATACCTAAAAAAACGTCCAAAAAACACACCAGTACCAGAAGAATGCTTTACATGCATAGAAATGATTGATTGCATGTCCAAATAAACAACCTATTCTAAATTTTAACACTCTATTTTAATAAAAACAACATTAAATTTACAATACTTTTTAAAAAATCATAGAATTTGGGGTCTGTCCGTCATAAGCTCTTCATCTTTCCCAATCAGACTGGGACGGCGACATCATCCCCCGTTGATACAACAGCATCTCAGACTCATAAAGGGCATGGTGAAAAAGATGAAGAAAAATAAATAAAAAAGCCCTAAAAATAAAAACAATTAATCAAGATTCTAAAAATATTGATTAAGCCTATCTATTGACAAATACTTCCAAGACCACCTATTGATATAATAACCAATAAACAGGCACACAACCAACAGTAAAATTAGCATAATACCGCTGAATCCGCTAAAAAGTTGAACACCAAGGGCTGCTAAAATAAAAATCAACGCAAACCATAAAAGAAGACCAATCACAACTGCTCTTGCGCAGTAATTTGCTGTTTTATACGCCGTTTTATACTTTGGATTTGTTATAAAAGTTGTTTTGGTACAAGTAATTAAAGATTCTTTTTAATAAACAGGTAAAAACACCTCAGGTAGCGAAAGACTAAAAAAATTGGATTTACCAAGCGCCCTTTGTCCCTAAAATCTCGAAATAGCCCATACCTGAAAAGAAGGGGTCATACTCAAAGGTCTTCTGTAACGAGTTGTGAGTGCCATTATTGCTCAAAGCGTAACTATCGGGATTTTGCAGATAATATTTCCAAACCAGCGAGATGTTGCCCCAAAGCAAATCAGTTGGAATTGTGATGTTATATGAGATAGTTTTTTTGTTGCCTCCGAGAAAGTATAGCTCTACAGGACGCCGATTTATATCGGAATCATTAAGTAAGGTAACTGATGGTGCACGTTCTGCAATCCAATTAGTTTCAACAGTAATAATGAAGGTTTTATCTTTAACTGAAAAAGGATAAGTAAACAAGTTAGTTTCTTCTTCCTGCCCCACTTCTAAACATGCCAATAATATTCCTGCTGCCAAGAAAATAATAATCAGTAAAATTGCAGCAACTATTATGAGTTTTTTCTTCACAGTCATCAAACAACTATTAGGTAAACCTACCTAAAAGACTGATTATAAAAATTTCTTGCACAATTAGATTACCTGCTTGTGCAGAAATTCGGTTCTCAATGATAATTGAGTTTTAAAGTTGGCAAGCTAAAACATCTGCTTCTAAGGATCTTGTTTAGCATAAGAAACCAAGAAAATAGAAACAAAATAGAAGTTAAGAAGCCTCTTTAATGAGGCATACTACTGCTTCGTCGGATAACATATCCATTTTCTTAGTTGCTGCAGGTATTACGGCGATCTTTATTCTAATAGGCAACTCTCTTGCTTGTAACGCTTTTACTAAACACTTTACAGCGAGATTTTTGCATTTTTCAAGAGTAAAATCTTCACGATATTCTTCTTTCAACATTGAAAGAACTGTTTCGCTTCCTGCACCTATTGCTGTGGCTTTAAAGCTCATATAGTTTCCACTTGGATGAGTTCGAAGCACATGTGCCCCTGTTTTGTCAACCCCACCAAAGATCATTGAGACACCAAAGGGTCGTCCACCACCATGCTGTGTATATGTCTGTTGGGTGTCGCATATTTTTTGGGTAACAACTTCTACATCAATGGGTTCATCATATGTTAGCTTGTTACTTTGGGCATCAATACGTGCTTGGTCGATTAAGACTCTTGCGTCGGAACCTAAACCGACAATAGCTGCTCCGATATGTTCGTCTATTGGAAAAATCTTCCATGAGCAGCCTGCTTCTTCTTCGAGAAATTCAATGTTTTCCTCTGAACCAAGAACAACGCCTTCTGCACATCGGATGCCTAAAATGGTGGCTCCACGATTCACTAAGTCTCGTGCATATTCAACTTGGTAAAGCCGTCCATCAGGTGAAAAAACGGTATTGTTATAATCATATGCTCCTGGTTTTGCAAATGCAGACATGATATTTCCTCTATTTCACAATGTAACTTTAAAGTTTTCTAGAGACGTATATAAGGATACGCTCTATTTCACAAAAGATGACAAATCATTTAGCCCAACGGAGGAATTGAACATGGAGTCATTTCAACGATCAATAGATGAATATAGAAAACAGGTACAGAAAGGCGCCATTAAAGAGGCATATAAAGGATTAATGGATTACATTATGAATCTGAGAGCACATTTTAAAAACAAATTTCCTGATTATTTTGTGTCCGGCCTTTATTTTGGATATATGGATATGACATATTTTTCCTTCTCGCCAAAATCATTAAAACGTCAAAAATTGAAAATTGCGATAGTTTTTATTCATGATACATTTAGATTTGAAGTTTGGTTAGGAGGATACAATAAAAATGTTCAGGCAAAATATTGGAAATTGTTCAAAGAAAGCGATTGGAACAAATACCATATTGTATCAACTACAAAAGGCGTTGATTCTATAGTAGAACACGTTTTAGTTGAGAAACCAGATTTCAGTAATTTGGATGCTTTAACAAATCATATAGAAGAAGGAACCTTGAAATTTATTGATGATATTGAGGACTTTTTGTCTAAACATAAAAAATGATTTAATTGTGACGTAAATATATACCAAAATTTTAACTTTTTTTAGCTTCTTACAATAAATTAGATTTGGAAGAGATTAAACCACGTATCTTCCTGAGCTTTCAAAGTCCCTAACGATTTCCATTACGCCT
>CAZXGX010000044.1:5262-15859 GCA_964640475.1 uncultured Candidatus Bathyarchaeia archaeon | reverse complement strand
TTTTGTTTTCTTAGCTTTTTTCTTAAACGTTGCCATAAAGTTAATAGGCTACAAACTCACTTTCCATGTAGTTTACCTATTATCGAGAGATTACAATATGCATAAACTCTTCAAAAAGACGATGCATTCGACTCAAAAACTCAAGATTATAAAAATTAAAAGGAAGAATGAATAATTTATGGCGCGTTATAGACAAACCGACGAAATAGTCAAACTAATGGAAAACCCAACAATCATCCGCAACACAAGCATCATCGCACATGTAGACCATGGAAAAACCACACTATCAGACAGCTTACTTGCCGCAGCAGGCATTATCAGCACACAAACCGCGGGACAAAAACTGTTCCTTGACTCATGGGACCTTGAGCAGAAACGTCAAATGACCGTTTTCGCCTCAAACGTCAGCCTAGTCCACACATATGAAGGCAAAGACTACCTCATCAACTTAATCGATACACCAGGCCACATTGACTTCTCAGGTGCAGTCACAAGAAGCTTACGAGCAGTTGACGGTGCACTCGTGGTTGTAGACGCCGTTGAAGGTCCAATGACCCAAACAGAAACTGTTCTCATGCAGGCTCTACGTGAACGTGTTAAACCAATTCTGTTCATTAACAAAGTTGACCGTTTAATTAAAGAAATCAAACTAACACCACAGGAGATTCAAAAGAAATTTGCAAAAATCCTCCTGCGAGTTAACACTTTAATTGAGAAATATGCTCCACCAGAACATAAACAAGATTGGCAAGTAAAAATTGAAGACAGCCGTGTCGCATTCGGTTCTGCCCTTCACAAATGGGGCTTAAACCTTGACCATATGAAACTAAAGAAAGTCACCTTCCAAGACATCATTGATGCATACACAGGTGACCCAGCAGACGTTGGAAGAAAAGTAGATGAACTCAGCAAGAAAGCACCCTTACCAGAACCAATTCTTGACATGTTCTGCAAACACCTACCAAATCCATACGAAGCACAACCTTACAGGCAGCCACAGATTTGGCCAGGAGACGCAACCACCCCAGTCGGTGTAGGCATGGCGAAAGTAGACCCCAACGCGCCACTACTCATGTGCATATCCACAATTGAAGTTGATCCACACAGCGGCACAGTTGCCATTGGCAGAATCTTTAGCGGCTCAGTCACCAAAGGCAAACAAGTCCAACTAGTCAGCAGCGGCCAGAAAGGCATTATTCAGCAGGTTTTCATGAGTATGGCAACTGACCGAGTTTTCATTGATCGTGTTCCAGCAGGCAACATCGGCGCCATCTCCGGTTTACCATCACTTCACGTGGGGGAAACAATCGGTGAAGAAGGCGTTGAAATGCACTCTTTTGAAGGCTTAAGGTACGTTTCAGACCCAGTTGTCACAGTAGCAGTTGAACCAGAAGATGTCAAAGACCTGCCATTATTCGATAAAGTTATGCATAAACTCACAACCGAAGACCCCAACTTACACTTTATAATGAACAAGGAAAGCGGAGAATTCTTGCTTTCAGGTATGGGTGAACTTCACCTTGAAATTACTGCTTATCGAATGCAAGAAGCAGGCTTAAAAGTCAAATTAAGCAAGCCAATCGTCATCTTCCGCGAAACCATAAGCCACGATTACCGTGGACCAGCGATTATGGGTAAAAGTCCCAACAAGCATAACAAACTCTGGATAACAATCGAGAGACTTTCAGACGATGTTATTGAGGCAATTAAATCAGATAAAATCTCTGACATGCAAAGCAAAGATGAACGTACCAAGACACTTCGCTCTCTCGGATGGGAAGCAGATGATGCAAAAGGCGCAGTTGCAGTTGAAGAAAACAACATACTATGCAACAGAATCCGTGGACGCCAATACGTAGAAGAAATCATTGACCACATAAAAACCGGCTTCCGCGAAGCAGTACACACTTCACCACTCGCAAAAGAACCAGCTTACGGCTTAAAGATCAACTTAGAAGACATTACTCTACACGAAGATCCAGTCCACAGAGGCCCAGCTCAAGCCATCCCAATGACTTGGAGACCAATCTACTGCGCAATACTCTTAAGCGATCCAAAACTGCTTGAACCACTCATCAGCTTTGAATGCAAAGTTCCAAGCGAATACGTCAGCGGCGTAATCACACTAGTAAACAAACGACGCGGAAAAATCCTTGACATGCCCTCAGAAGAAGACATGATCACTGTAAAAGCTGAAATGCCAGTTTCCGAAAGCTTCGGAATCGCAGATGAATTAAGAAGCAGTACACAAGGCAGAGCCTTCTGGGCAACACAATTCAGTCGATGGGCATACGTTCCAGAACAGATGCAAGCTGATACAATTAAAAAGATTCGTGAACGTAGAGGACTGCCACCAATCCCGCCAAAGCCAGAAGAATACTTCGAGAACGAATAAGCGGATTTTCCCGCTTCTATCTATTCTTTTCATTTTTCTTTTTCATGAAAAATTTTTAATTAATGTTTTTTCAAGTAACTATGTTTTTAAAGTGTTAGGAAGACTTTAATTTTAATTTGCACTAGATATCTTTGGATTTTTATGATTGTCGGTATCTGTGGAAGCCCAAGACAACAAGCTACCGAGTATGTTTTAAAAGAAGCTTTACGAATGCTAGAAGAGAAAGGATTTGAAACTCGTTTTTGGACAGCACGGGGCAAACGCCTTGGTTTTTGTGTTCATTGCGATTTCTGTTTAAAAAATAAGGTTTGCGCGTTTAAAGATGACATGCAAGAAGTCTATAGTCTGCTTAAAGACGCTGAAGGCATAATTTTTGCTACACCATGCTACAATGGTACATTAAGTGCGCAGACAAAGGCTGTTTTGGATCGTTGCCGAGCTTTAGTTGCTGCTGACCCTAATGTTTTTCGAGGAAAAATCGGTATGGGCATAGCGCTTGGCGGAGACAGGAACGGTGGACAAGAGAATGCTTTGATGCAGATTCACACTTTCTATATACTAAACGGTATGGTTCCAGTAAGCGGCGGATTTTTTGGGGCAAACTTGGGTGCCACGTTTTGGACTAAGGATACTTTAGATGGAGTTAAACAGGACGAAGAAGGTTTTCGAAGCTTAAAGAAAACGGTGAAGAAATTTTCTAATTTGTTGACGCAAAAAAAAGTTGAGGTGTAATTCATGGTTGAGAAGGTAAAAAAAAGTAAGGTTGCTTGGGGAATTACGGGTGGCGGCGATAAAATCGCTGAAATCGTCCAGATAATGACTGAATTGAAAAATCAATATGCAGAGAAAGTTGACATCCACGTTTACGTTTCTAAAGCAGCTGAAACAATGCTAAAGTTTTATCGCGTCTTTGATAAGATAAAGCAGGATTTTCCCAACTTTAGCGTAGAAATGAATCCTAATGCGCCGTTTTTAGCTGCTTGGATGCAAAGCGGCAAATACGATTTCCTCCTTGTTGCACCAGCAACATCTAATACGGTGGCAAAAATAGCTGCTGGAATAGGTGACACAATGCTTACTAATGCAGTAAGTATGGGCTTGAAAGCTTTTGCTCCAATCTACCTGTTGCCAACTGACTTTAAGGAAGGTGTTGTTTCTACACTACTTCCAAACGGTAAAGAAATTAAAATTCGAGTACGCAAAGAAGACGCTGAAAATACACGAAAACTTGAGCAAATGGATGGCATGCACGTACTTGATAGCACAGAGAAACTAAGAGACATCTTCAAGGAACGCTACAGCAAATAATAGCGGCTCTAAGACTAAAAAATGCCCCTTTTAGGGCTTACTTTTTATTTACTTTTATACTAAAAAGGCGATGATTAATGCGCCTGCCAATCCAAACATTATCGGGAACGGCAAACCTGGAAATATGCCTTTTTTCTCAAGCAAAAAGAAAGTTACAATTGAACCAACCAAAATTCCAACAATAGATACCGCACAGGCTAAGAAACCAAAGTTAAACAATACAACTCCAGTGAGCATTGAATAAAACACTAAGTCGCCAAGGCCCATCTGTATATCTTTAAATGAAAAGCTTAATCCGCTTAACTGGTCAAGACCTGTTTGAGCTATTTTTCCAACCGGACCACGATAAACCGCAAACACATCATAAACCGCTAAAAAAGCCAAAATAAGAACAGCGCTTAACCAGGGGATTGCTGCACCAAAGAATACACCTAAAGCGCCACCTAAACAGATCACAGCAACGTTTCTTGCTTTTACAAACTTAAAAATTGCTAAATCAAATAATATTGTTATAATTATTGCCAATGGAATGATTAAAACTTCTATTGCAGGTATTGTTATCGCGATAGCTGGCAAGTAAATCAGTGATAGTAAAAGTGATGCAGCAGTCATCGCAAAGGCAATCATAACCTTAACAATTCTTACGCTTTTACGTTTAAGAAGAAAATAGAAAACCGTTGCACTTATACCAACTAAAACAACAAAGTATAATGCGTTGCTAAATGGTCCAGAAGCTTGATCTTCTGGAAATGGAGCAACTGGAATAACTTCCGCCTGTGGTGTCATCAATATGGCTGCGCAACCTAAACCGAAAACTATGCTTGCCAGTATCGGGATTAGGTAAACTATGCTTACTTTAAATTTTTGTTGCTCTTGTTGCGGTTCAGTCAAGTTACATCACTTTTTTGTTGATTCAGTTGCCTGTAAAAGGTGTTCCTAACAAAAGAATGTTTGTTTTTTTCTTGTCTAAAAAAGGTAAATTGAAAAAAACCTAGACTTTGTAGGTTTCACCCGTTCTTGGTGCAACCGCCTCTAAGCCTAATTCAGTTTTTGCCCAATTCGCTAATAACTCACAGTTGCCCTCAGCACCGTGAACCACAAACACCTTCGGGTTTCCGGTAACCTTGCGTAATGCTTCTTTTAGCAAAGTTGTTCCACAGTGTGATGAGAAGTCAAAGTGTTGGAAGTGTGCTTTAATTTTGCGGACTTTACCGTCGATCGTAGCAACGCCTTTCTCCATTAGTTGGCGTCCGGGTGTTCCAGGGATTTGGTAACTTACCAGAAAGATAGCGTTGTTTGCTTTCTTACCAACTTTTGAGAGATAAAACTGTGAGGGTCCACCTTTGAGCATACCTGCTGGTGAAATAATTACGCTTGGTGTTTTGAGTGCTTTTCGCCTGTCACGCCAGCCTTCAACCCAATCAACTGAATGCATAGCATTAACAAACACTTTGGGATCACGCAGGAATTCTTTGTTGTTCATTATTATTCTGCTTGCTTCTCGAGCCATGCCATCTAAAACTATTGGAAATTCAAAGTGATTAGCAGTTAAGGTTGAGACAATTTCTTGGGCTCTTCCTACACCGAAAGCTGGAATCAATACTGTTCCGCCTCGTTCTACAATGTCTGAGGCTGCTTCAACGAAGCGTTTTTCAAGTTCTGGTCTTGGTGTGTGGTCTTCGTTTGCGTATGTGCTTTCTATTACTATAGCGTCTAAGTCTTTGTAGTCCATTGTTGCGCCAGTCAGAAGTTTACTATCTTCCATGTTGAAGTCGCCGGTGTAGAGAAATCTTTTGCCATCACCCTCAAGTAGTACTTGTGCGCTTCCTGGAGTGTGTCCAGCATTGAAGAGTTTAAGTTTCATGTCATTAATTATGGCTTCTTGCCCAAAATCGAGGTGGTGATTGTTTTTCATCATCTCTTTGAGTTCTAAGTACTCGAATGGTAAATAATAGCTTGATAAGTGGATGAAATCTTGGATTAGAATCTGTGTTAGTTCTAAGTTTAACTGGTTGGTGTAGAGTGGCTTTTTATCGTTTATATAAAAGATGGGGATTGCTCCTGAATGATCAAGGTGACTGTGGGTTAGAATTACTGCGTCTAGCTCTTTGGGTGGAATATGCATTGGAAAACCTGGTTCATGGCTTCCTAACATGACACCATAATCTACTACAACTTTGGTCTTTTCAGACTTAACGGTTATTCCCATTCTGCCAACTTCTCTGGCGCCGCCTAAAAACCCAACTTCCAAATCAGAACAATCCTCAAATTTCGATTTCCAGCTAATCATGAGTTAACTAGTGTTTTAAAAATGTATTGACCCTCTTGTTGGTTGAGCAGATATTGAACCTTTCTTAATAGCACCGAGTACCTCGTCTATACTAAGTTCTGATTGAACTTGAGTGCAAACGCTAAAGAGTTCTGAAACTTGATGGGCATCGCTTCCAGCTGTTCCTGGCAAGCCCATCTCTTTAGCCATCTCTTTTGCTTGTCTATTAGCATCTGCATTTGAGCCACCGTTTAGAACTTCAATTGCGTCAACTTTCAGTTTTTTTGCACCATCCCCCATTCCATATAGTCGATATGGATGTGCTACAATGGAGACTGCACCGATTGATTTGGCATAATCAGCTACATCCTGCGGATTCCAAGGTTTAGGTGGCATTTCAGTGGTTCCCAGCACTATCATGTCACCGTTTGTTGTGCTGACTTCAACGCCTGGAATAATTAAGATGTCAGGATAAGCTGAAGCTAGCTCCATGGTGACTTTGCAGCCTCTCACGGAGTCATGGTCAGTTATAGCTGCTACTTTAATGTAATTATGAGCAACCAGCATGTCAACGAGCGTTTTTGGTTGAATAACAGAGTCAGAAGAATAGATTGTGTGAATATGGAAATCAGCGTATACTGTGTTGATGTGTACATCTCCTTGTTGCTTGATTAAGTGCTACATTAAATTGGTGTTACATACTAAAAAAGCTGCGTTTGAAAAATTTTATACTAAAAAAGAAAAATAAGTATTATTGGCTTAATTGTTTTCTTAAAATAGTTTCTAATTTAGTAACAAACTTTTTGCTGCCTTCAGCTTCATTTTCGAACACATTAATTGGTATGCCTTTCTTTTTACATGCTTCTTTTGTTGCTTTCTTTATAGTGTCCCCCCATAGTTTGGCGTCATTTAGCATTGTAACACTTTGATAGGGCATACGTTTAATGAAGTCCGTTATTTGGTCAGCCACGTAAGTGATTGTTTCTTGATCAAGAGGTAAAGCTGCTTCATGTTGAGAAAGCGGGTAGACCTCGTCAAGCTCAATGGGGATAATGCCAAATGGTGCTGAGTATATGCAAATATGAACTTTTGTAGCCAGATCTGTGCCTATGCTCCTTTGGAGTTGACGGATTTTCTTGAATTCAGGTGCTTTATGGAATGGTTTGTTTCTTGTTTGTGGTAATAGTAATAACACTTTTGCTTCGGTTGGTGGAGTATATCTTTGGTTAATGCGGTTTTTGTAATGAGTAATTTCTGGTCTTGCAAGCCCCACTGAGTCAAAATAGAAGAATCCGCTGCTCTTTACAGTTGGGCTATATTTTCCTAGGAAATCAGCGTGGTCTCTGAGTTTTTTAAGCGCTGAAAGCAGTGCTGGGTGGGCGTGGACGCGCATTTCTGTCAGTTCCCAGAGTCTACCGTCTTTTATTGCCTGTTTTATTCGTTTAATTTCAGCCATGCATACCCAAAGGTTATGTTCAGCTAGGAAAATTTCGCGTTCTTTAGCGGGTTTAGTTTGTAGAGTTCTTGGAGTTTCGCTGGCACATCTTGGGCAGGTGCATGGGAAATAATCCATTTCGTCTAGTCGCCATGTACCGTTTTCGGTCATGTAACGGTTTTCTCTTGCATATAGTGCATAAGCGGCTGAATCAAAAAGATCGCAGCCAAGAGAAACTGCTAAAGCAAACATTGATGGGTGACCTGCACCGAATAAGTGCAGTGGGCGTTCAATTGGTATGCCTTTTTTGGCGGTTAATATCATTTCGGCTAAAACGTCATAGCGGTAGTTTTCCATAACTTCTGTTGGGCTGCCTAATGCGTGAATGTTAAAGGGCAGCTTCCCCATTTCCACTGCTGAGCTGGCAACAAGGTCCAAGTGTCTTCCACCTTGTACTGGTCCAACCCATAAAATGTCCTCTCGAGTTTTCAAATTAAAGAAGTCCTTTGCTCGTCTGAGAGTTTCAGCAACTGTTACTTCGGCTTCCTCTTTAGTTACTTTCCAGCCTGTAGGGATATCAAGAATAGTGGCAATGTCCGTGTTGATGCCTTCCTCGTAAGCAACAATTTCCTTTTGATTATACTCTACGTCACCATAAACAAGAATTTGGTATGCTCCACTATCAGTCATTATTGCACCATCATAGCCTAAAAACTTGTGCAAGCCTTCTTCAACTGGCTTATTTTGATAGCGTTTTTTCAGTATGTAAGCATTAGTTATCACGGCGTTAAAACCGAAAACTTCCTTAAGACGCTTGGGTGGAACCGGTTGTAATGAAGGATTGATAACTGGGAACAAAAGCGGAGTTTCCACTGTCGCGCTTTTAGTTTTTAGTTTCCCGATCCTGCCAAGCAAGTCTTTTTCTTTAGTTTCGAAACTCAAAGAGTAAAACCTACAAAACAAAACATAGCTCACTTATAAAAAACATTAGTCCCGCTGATTGGCTTATGTTGATTGACATAATGTGAACTTGATCTGTGCCTCTTAATAGTATTCTTTCTCCCATAAAAATGTTGGAAATAGCAGTGGATCTTCAAGATGTATGTTTGTAAAAATTTATATTCGGCTCGATGGAATAACAGAGGCGAGTGTTACCTTTGAGCATAGCTGTGGAAGCTAAATCTTTAGTTAAGCAATTTGATAATATTCGCGCTTTAGATGAATTAAGTTTTCATGTTAACAAAGGCGAGGTTTATGGTTTAATTGGTCCAAATGGGGCAGGAAAAACCACAACACTTCGTGCAATATGTACTTTAATTTTACCAACTTCTGGATCCCTTAAAATTTTTGGTTTGGATGTGGCTTCACAGGCTAGTGAAATCCGAAAAATAATTAGTTACTTGCCTGAAGAGTCTGGAGCATACCCAAACCTTTCAGGTTATGAATACCTTGAGTTCATGGCTAAATTCCATCAAAAAGACGCGTCAGACTTCAAATCTATGATTAATGAAGCAGTTTCGATCAGTGGTTTGGGTGACCGTTTGAAAGATAGAGTAAAAACTTACAGTAAAGGCATGAAAAGGCGTTTACTGGTCGCTCGGACATTGATGACTCATCCAAGATTGGCAGTGCTTGATGAACCTGCAAGCGGTCTTGATGTTTTGCATGCTTATCATGTTCGAAAAATTATTAAGCAGTATGTTAAGGATCATGGAATAACAGTGATTTTAAGTAGCCATAACATGCTTGAAGTAGAATATCTTTGTGACAGAGTAGGTTTTGTAAACAAAGGAAAAATTGTCATTGAAGGGCAGTCAAAAGAGCTCAAAGCAAAATACAATAGTGAAAACTTGGAGGAAGTCTTCGCAAAGGTGGTTGGCTATGCTTAAGGGCTTTACAACTATACTTATAAAAGAACTAAAGGAGCTCATGCGTGATCCAAAAATTCTAGTTGGTATGATTGTTCTGCCACTAATAATGTTCCCCGTTATGGGATTAGTCTTTGGCTATGCTGTAAGTAGCGCTCAAGAAGCCTCCAAAGCTACCTTGCTCGTTGTAAATAATGATGGCAACGAATGGAGTCAAACTTTCATAAATTATCTTAACAATTCGATGAATGTAGCAGTCATAAACAACACTTCAGTGCAAGAAATAATTGATCAAAATATTCTCTCCAACTATAGTAGTTCTCAGTTCATTGAAATTCCTATCGGCTTTAGTGAAAACATGACTCAGCACTTGAATGGTAACTATAACATAACAACGAACATTAACTCTTATAGTGTATTTCAAAACGGAGGTATTTTTAGCGGTGTTGGCTCTGAGGCAATCACTTACGTCGTTGAAAGTTTTAACCGGGCAATAGCTCCTGATGTAATTCTAACTACTCAATCAACAATAATTAAAGGTCATGTAGAAGAAGGCGTAGATGCAGCGACTCTTGCAAGTTTGATGTTATCTCAATCAATAGCGTTACCGCTTACAGTTATGATCATGTTAACTTATTCAATGCAGATTGCTGCAACCAGCGTGGCTATGGAGAAAGAAGAAAAAACACTTGAAACCCTTCTCACCTCTCCTGTAGACCGTTTTGCAATACTAATCGGTAAAGTAGCGAGTACAGCAATTGTTGCAGGCGTTGCATCCATAACAGTTCTATTCGGTTATAATTACATGATAGGCTCAATAACCACGGGTTTAACCTCTTCAATCAATATTGACCTCGTAAGTTTAGGACTAGTTCCCTCAGCACTCGGCTATCTAATGCTTGGTATCTCCTTATTTATGACCCTGCTTTCAGCATTAGCATTAGCAGTTATAATGTCCGCTTTCTCAGAAAATGTTCGTGGCGCACAAGCACTAGTAGGCTATATTTACCCAGTAATCTTTATCCCTGCAATGGCTCTGATGTACCTTGACTTCAATACGTTACCTTTAGCATTAAAAGCAATATTTTATGCTATACCCTACAGTCACCCAATAATTGCTTCTAAAGCTGTAATAGTGGGTGATTATACAACAGTAGCTTTTGGTATAGTCTATGTTGCAATCTTCACTATTGTTATAATGTATATTGCTTCAAGACTTTTCGCTACAGAAAAAATCCTTACCTCTAAATTAGTGTTTAAAAAAGGTAAAACAAGAACATCAACTGAATAAACCTTACTTTTTCTTTTTTTTTAATTCTAAA
>CAZXGX010000044.1:0-5162 GCA_964640475.1 uncultured Candidatus Bathyarchaeia archaeon | reverse complement strand
GTTTTAGTTACTGAGACTTTTATCCCTCTTTTACCTTCAAAAATATAAAGGAAAGCATACTATTAGTAAACGAGACTATGGGGGTTCCGCGAGCGAACAAGCAAATTAAAGCACTGGCCTTACTATTGTTGGCTTCCATGGTAATTACAATTGCAGCAACTTGTTACTCAGTCAATGTCGTTGCGCAAACAGCTCCTTGGACAACGCTATCATCTATGTCAACGGCTCGTGGTGGATTAGGACTCGCAGTAGTGGCAGGCAAAATTTATGCAATTGGCGGAACAAATGGCAACTCCGTTTTAAATATTAATGAGGAGTATAATCCTGCGACAGATGAGTGGAGCATAAAAACTCCAATGCCGACCGCAAGAAGTGGTTTCGCTATTGCCTCTTATAATAATAAAATTTATGTTATCGGTGGATCAGTAGGTGATAGTATTGTTCCAAATGTTGAAGTTTATGATCCTGCAACAAACACTTGGGAAATAAGAACTTCTATACCTACCCCTGTAGCTGATTTATCAGCAAGTGTTGTTAATGGAAAAATATACCTTATGGGTGGAAAAGTATACTCAAGCACCGCACCCTATTACATTGAAACAGACATAAATCAAGTCTATGATATTGCAACAAACACTTGGTCAACAAATACTTCAATGCCAATTGCAGTTCAAGGATATGCTTCAGCTGTTGTAGATAATAGAATTTATGTTATCGGTGGATCAAAGGTGTACTCTGATGGTTCTCTTACTTTAAGTGGTGCTACTCAAATTTTTGATTTGCAAACTGGTGTTTGGTCCACGGGTAAAAGCCTGACTAATACTGTGAGTTATGGTGCTGCTGTTGCAACATCTGGTTTTATGGCGCCAACTCGAATTTATTACTTCGGCGGTTATCTTGGTAATAGATTTAACGATGAAGTTAGAGTTTATGACATAGACCAAAATTCTTGGACTAACAGCACAGATTTGCCTAATACTTGTGGATATTTGGGTGTTGCGGTAACCAATGATTTGATTTATGTTATTGGTGGTTATGATGGAGAAACGTGGCTATCTTCCAATTGGTTGTTTAAACCTCTTGATTATGGAAAGGTTCCTCCTAAAATACAAATAACTAGCCCAGAAAACAAAACTTATACGGATATAGAGATCGCCTACACGACAAATCGGGTTCTTTCATGGGTTGCTTACTCATTAGATAATCAAGCTAATGTAACACTTACTGATAAATTGCAATTAACAAACATATCAAACGGTCAGCATGAAATAGTAATCTTTGCTAATGATACACTAGGCAACATTGGCGCTTCAAATAAGGTGTATTTTTCAATTGATATTCTTGCGCCCCGAATCAGTATCTTGCTTCCCCAAAATCAAACCTATAGCTCAAGAGACATTCAACTTACTTTTATTACAAATGAAGAAGTTACTAAATTATCATACATTTTAGACGGAAAAGAAGAATTACCTATTTCTGGAAACGCTACCTTGCCAGCTTTGTATGATGGATCCCATCGGATAACAATATATGCCACTGATGAATACGGCAACTCTGGCTCCTCAGAAACTATTTACTTTACTATCGCTACTTTTCCTACGTTGTGGGTTGCAACAGTGATTGCAATCGCAGTTATTGTTATAGCTTCAGGTTATTTGATTTTAAAACGTACAAAATAAAATCAAATGGACAACTATTAATCCTCCTTATGGTAAAGGTGACTCTCTTTAAAATGAAAACTATTTTATGCAGAGTAAGCTTTAAGTAAAAATAGTGGTCACCTGTTTTTAAAAAGGGTTAGATCTATGGTATATGAAGTGGATTATGATTCCGCTGAAAAGCAAGGATGTTCATCTAAAATCACAATTGATGATCGAATATTCTACGTAAAATTACTTGCATCACCGGTTAGTGTTGCTAAATATTTTTCTGGTGAACAAGATGGCAATTTGCAGAAGGAGATCTCTAAAGCAGAATTTGAGCTTTGGCTTAATATTTTAGTAGAAAACGAAGCTGAAGTAGCGGTTATCTTGAAAAAACTTACCTTAGGCAAAAAATATTGAATAGCGTCAGAAGCTTTGGTGATTCTTATAAAATGGTGCTATTGATTTTTTAATTATTACAATTTTTCGATTTTTCACTTTTTGGTTGCTGAACGTTTCTGAGTCTTCGTCGTCTAATAAGGTAGATTGTTCCTATCAGGATAGTAGCGGCGACTACTATTATTATTAAATAGCGTGAAACATCAGCAACCTCTGTCCAGTTTGTCCCCAGATAGTATCCTATGTATACCAGTAGTACATTCCAGATTAAACATCCTGCAGTGGTGTATACTATAAATTTTGTCAGTGGCATCTTGACACATCCTGCTGGAATAGATATTAATGTTCTAAATGCGGGTACTAAACGCCCTAAGAAAACCATTATTGAACCATACTTGTTGAACCAGTGGGCAGCAACTTCAAGTTGATTATTGGAGAGAATTATTTTGCCTAAAAGCTTATGTTTTGAGAGTACATCTACTCCTTTTAAGCCAATATAGTAGTCAATTAGTGCTCCAGCGACTCCAGCAACAGTTGCAATTATAATTGTTTCTACAAATGCTAAATGTCCTGTAGAGACTAAATAACCTGCAAATGGCAATATTACTTCACTTGGAATAGGTATTGAGGTTGCTTCAATCAACATCAGTATAAAGACGCCCATGTATCCCCATGATGAAATTGTCGTCGTTACGTTTTTTGTAAAAGCGATAATTGTTTCAATTGATGACCTGCCTGTTACACCAGCATCCTCTAAGAGAATAAACAGGAGGTAAATGGTAACTACAATAGTTATGATAGCGACAATGATGAGCGGTGCTTTCTTACGTAACCTCAATAATCCGGATTTAGGCTCCATCAAGAGTCATCGCTTAAACCTTTAATGCTGAATTTGAATCTATTATAGCTTATTCTAATACTCAAAAGGGGCCTTCACTTTTAGAGATCATTAAGGTTTTCTTTAACTCTGAAGTGTACAATTTCTTTTATTAATTCAAGCGGAATGGGTTGATCTATTGGGAACTGGATGGCGCCTTTGCTTGTTTTATATAGAGTGAGTTTATCTTTAAAGGCAACAATGGCTGAAGGTGTAGGATAAAATCCAATATGATGTTTAAACGCTGCAAACCATACCAAATTACCTTTCTGTTTGAACGCTGGCATTTGATAACTTATTGCTTCTTGCGCGTTTGGTGCAGCTTGTTTGATGGTTTGTCGAATACCTTGCAGTTTAGGTTGTATTTCTTTAGGAAACGTAGCTATATATTCGTCAATTGTTTTAAAGTCTTTTTTAGATATCGTAAACACAACCAAGTTATTATGTACCTGAGCAACTAATAGATTGATTGAATTTTTTTATATAGAAGTATTCATTGAAATATGTGTCTGGATGAATTTTTAGCTAATTACTATCTGTCAATTTGATATCGATTACATAAAATATTTGAAAATACAGAATTAGTATTATGTGGCAATATCTTGTTGTCGTTGCAGCTTTTGCCTCGTTAATCGCGGCATTAGTTTACATACGCTCAATCTTTAGATTCAACACTAAGCCAAATAAAGTAACTTGGTTTATGTGGTCAATCGCTCCTCTTATTGCAACGGCTGCCGCAATATCTAAGGGTGTTAGTTGGGCAGTCTTGCCCGTGTTCATGTCAGGTTTCTGTCCATTACTAATATTTACAGCTTCATTTTTCACAAAGAAAGCTTACTGGAAACTATCAACATTTGACTATTTTTGCGGCGCACTATCTGGATTAGCCCTTGCTTTATGGTATATCACTAAAAACCCTGATCTGGCTATTATTTTAGCTATTGTAAGTGATACTTTTGCTGCTATACCAACTCTTAAGAAGGTGTGGAAACATCCAGAAACTGAGTCACACTGGCCTTTCACAATTGGTATATTAAGTTCTTTGACAGTTTTTGCAGCCGCTTACACATGGAGTTTTAGCGAGTTAGCATTTCCAATTTATTTGATTTTTATAAACTTTCTAGTTTCAGTTTCAATTTTTACTAAAAAATAGGCTTTCTACTTTAAGGAGTGCCCAATTGGCTTGTTTATCAACTATTCTTTATTAACCGGAGTTATTTTTTTTTCTAAAGTCTCAATTGTTGTCTTGTAGGTTTGGTAAATTTCTTTTGCAGCTTCGCTTAATGCTTCCTGTTCATTTTTTGAGAGTTTGTCATACAAAGAAGCACCTGTATTAAAGCCTAAATGAACGGGTATGCCTACAAAAGTTTGTTCACCAATGTCTGGAAAACTTGTTGGAATAGCTATGGATAAAATTTCTTCAGTATTGCATGTGATGGCTCTTATTATGTCTCTAAATGAAGCTGCTGGACCGTATTCTGTGCCGCCGATATTATCCACTATATATTTTGACACCGATTTTACGTAGGTTGAAACTTCACTTTTGGAAAAGGTTTGATTTTTAGATTTGACATATTCCTCGATTGGTACTCCTGCAATTTTTGTAGTTGACCATAAGGGGACTGCTGCGTCTCCATGTTCTCCACCAACCCAACCTGTAACCTGAGACACAGGAACCTTTAGGTTCTGCGCAAGTTTAGCTCTGAACCTTAAAGATTCAAGGTTTGTTCCAGTGCTTATAACGAAACTGGCTTTGGAGTATTTTTTGCAGACCATAGCCATTGCATCAACAGGATTAGTAATTACAACGTACTTTGCTCCAGGATTCTTGGTTATTGTAGCTTCTGAAATCTGCTTTACTATCTTTCCATTCTGGATTGCTAAGTCTCGTCTGCTCATTTTGACACCTGGAACCCTTGGCTCTCCTGCCGAAATTAAAATAATGTCTGCTCCAGCAACATCCTCATCGTGTTCACAAGAAATAATTTCTATATCCGATCTAATGCTCGCAGCGGCATGCTTTAATTCTTCAGCGTATGCTCCTGCAAGTCCTGGTTTCACATCGCAGACTGTTAGTTTGTCAGCAAATCCTGAGCACATCAGGTTATGGGCTGTTGGGCGTCCTACGCGACCTGTTCCTATTTGGGCAATATGCAAACTTATCAGTCTCCTTTTCTATTTTTGCAATAAGCATGGTTTATTAATTTTTCCTCAAATCCACTATTAAAAGAAAAACGTCTCTA
>CAZXGX010000043.1:0-15964 GCA_964640475.1 uncultured Candidatus Bathyarchaeia archaeon | reverse complement strand
CACAGGAGCAGTTCCCCCACAACTAAGAGAACAAAAGAGTACCAACATACAAAAACAGGACTACTTTAAAAAAATGAAAACAGAATTTTCGCGAACACTTAAACTTTTTAACATACTTTTTGTGATTTCTTTTTGTTTATAGTAACAAAACTATTTATTAATACTCAGCGTTGTCAATAGGTAGCTTATAATGAGGCTTAAATAATGAAGGCATTCATAATTCAATACCCGTTCGGCGTTGCCGCTTTTGACGAAAAGAACAGTTTAGTAGAAAAAGTTCTGTTTCCAAAAAAGCCTCAGGCAGCAGCAAGAAGTTTACTTAAGACTGAATCAGGCAAACTCTCTGATGAAGTCTTCTCACTTGTCACCCTGCTACGAAACTCTGGATACGACGTTTTCGTGTTTGAAAACGCAAGTGTAGCAGACGAAATCCAAAGAAAAACAAGCATAAAAGTAGAAACCATCAGCCCAGCAGAAGGTGAAGCCCTAAGAGCACGCATGAGTGAAATCGCATTACAATCAGGCTTCGCCAAAGACGAGCAGGACCTAAGTCTTTGGAACCGAAATGTCAGCTTAGAACTCGCAAAACTACGTGTTAAAGGCGCATCAGAAAAACGCGACTTAATCGTTGGACAAGCAATCCAAACCTTAGACGATCTGGACCGAACAGTTAACCTATTCATGGGAAGACTTCGGGAATGGTACGGCATCTACTTCCCAGAAATGGATCGCTTAATAGAGAAACATGAAACATACTCACGACTTGTAATGAAGCTCGGCTACAGGGAAAACTACACCTTTGAAGCGGTACAAGCAGAAGGCATCCCAAATGAAAGATCAGAACTATTAGCAAAAACAGCTCAATCCTCAATGGGTGCAGACATTTCAGAAACAGATCTTATTCAAATCCAAACTCTAAGCCGAGACGTTCTATCACTTTATGAGTTACGCAAAAGCATGGAAAACTATGTCGACCGAACAATGGAAGAACTTGCACCAAACATACGCACAGTCGCAGGAGCACTCCTCGGCGCAAGAATGATTGCCATCGCAGGAGGACTACAAAACTTAGCTATGCGACCAGCAAGCACAATCCAAGTACTCGGCGCAGAAAAAGCACTTTTCCGTTCACTAAAAACAGGTGCACGCCCACCCAAACACGGTCTAATCTTCCAACACACACTACTCCACGACGCTAAACGTTGGCAAAGAGGAAAAATCGCAAGAGTCATCGCAGGCAAACTAAGCATAGCAGCAAGAGCCGACGCTTTTGGCGGAAACTACATCGGCGAAATGCTAAAAGGTGAAATCAATAGACGTCTAGAGGAAATCCGCGAGAAATACAAGGAACCTCCAGTACCAAAAGAACCAAAACCACGACCAGAAGGACGTGACAGAGAGCAACGTTTCGACCGCAGAGACCGTTTCGGCGGAGGCGGAAGAGACCAACGAAGAGGCGGAGGAGGCGGTGGTGGAAGAAGATTTGATCGAGGCAAAGACCGCAACCGAGGCCAAGACAGAAACCGAAGCAGCGGTGGCGGCGGCAAATATCTCGATGACAACCGGAGAAAAGAATCGCGTGCATATTAGAGTAAGGCCTCATCCTCAGTTTAAAGAAATTTATCAGGCTATGCTTGAAGGTGGCACACAACGCCTTGCCACACGCAACTTAACTCCTGGATTAACTGTTTATGGTGAACGTTTAATTCACGTTAAAAATGTTGAGTATCGCATTTGGGATTCTTTTCGAAGTAAATTGGCTGCGGCGATTGTTAAAGGTATACAAACAGTCCCAATTGAACCTGGCTCACAAGTGCTCTATTTAGGTGCAGCTTCAGGAACTACTCCAAGCCATGTCTCAGACATTATTGGTGATAAAGGTCATGCCTACTGTGTAGAATTTGCTTCACGTTCGCTGAGAGATTTAATTAATAATGTCGCAGCATACAGACCAAATATTTCACCTTTTCTTGAAGACGCACGTATGCCAGAAAAATATGCCATGTTTATCCCCGGAAAAGTTGATACTATTTACTGTGATGTTGCCCAACCTGAGCAAGCTAAACTTCTTGCTGACAATGCAGATGTTTTTCTTAAACAAAAAGGATGGGTTATGCTTGCATGCAAATCACAAAGCATAGACGTTACCATGGCACCCGAAGCAGTTTACAGGCAAGAAGCAGGTGTTCTAAGAAACCGTGGTTTTGATGTTAAAGAAGTAATAGATTTAGAACCCTACGATAAAGCTCACGCAATGATTCTTGCTCAAAGATAAACTCTTCTTTTAATTATGTGTACGCAGAAGAGGCAAACTTTTTGCAAATGCTGCAGCTGATTCAGGCGCATTTGACCATAAACAATCAAAGTAATTATTCGCCATTTGAACCAAGAAACCATTGTTTGAACGAAGCCAAACCATATCTTTAATTTGTTTTTCAGTCTGGGTAGAAACATACATTATCTTTTTATCAAAAATAACCAGTTCAATCTGAGGCGAATCAACAAACTTGTATTCAATAAATTTTAACTTCTCTGCAAGGTTAGGAGAAAAATATTTTGCAGGAGGATCTTCAAGAATTCCTCGAGTGTCTTTTTCAGTTACTATACGTATTTTCAGCTTTTTTCTCACAGCATCATCAATGCTTGCTTCTAAGGCAAATTGTGGCCACTGAACAAATTTACCAGTTGGCATAATTATGTCAACGCATGTTTTGTATGATGCCCAATCTTTTTTCCATTTCGGATCATCTTTTTTAGGAGCAATAATCGTTATTTGGGAATCATCAATTTTTACTTGAGGATTATTTTGTTGCTGTTTTTTTGCTACTTCTTTAGCTTTCGCAAATAGATTCCTATCTTCTTCTTTTCGTTGTCTTAGAAGAGTATCCAAAGCATCCTCAAACGGAATAGCTTTAAATGTTTTAGGTGATGTAACTTGCTCATCAACTAAGCCTTTCTTCTGAAGTTTTGGAATAATCTGATAAACAATTTCTCTTGCAACACCTGAAATTTTAGAGATCGCTTTGGCAGTAGAATTTTCTGATGAATATAAGGCCATAAAGACCCTTGCTTCATTAAGCGTTAGGCCCAACCTGATTAATACGTCACATTCATCGTTAGTAGAAAACTGTGCAGTCAATCGATTTGTCACTCACTCAGCGATTAACAATATCTGTGATAATTCATTATATAAGTCTTATTAGATAAAGGGAATACTAAATTTAATAGAGATTTAACATTTTTACCAAAAATTTATTTGCATTTAAGTATAGAATGAAGGGTTAACTTACAAGCAACTACAATTGGCTATTTTAGCACTTAACTAGACCTAAAGGCTTTTGGGCTCTTTTATGTAACCTTTAAATTCACTCCATTATTATTTGCTTATTTAAAACGGGACTCAGACATGTCGCTATTACCTGAGTTAACAAGCCCCTATCTTACAGCATTTGCATCAGGCTTACTTTATGGGTTAGTAGCGTGCACCTCCACATGTCTACCATATCTTGCAAGTTACATAGCAGGAATAGGCACTGGATTCCGTAAAAGCGTGATTATCACTTTAACCTTCAACATTGGCAGAGTCGTTTCCTATGCCCTAATTGGCACCTTACTAGGAATTTTTAGCAGTCTATTGTGGCTATTTATCGACGAAACAACAGTCTCCCCCTTCCAAGCATACTCATCAATAGCATTTAGTATAGTAACCATAATTATCGGTGCACACCTACTCTACAAGAACTGGAAACCCTCATGCGAATGTAAAATAGCAAACTCAAAACCTACAAAACACAAAATCCTTGGAAGACTCGATACGGGCGCATTTACACTAGGCTTAAGCAGGGGACTAATCCTTTGTCCACCTTTAATTGCACTTTTAGCATATTCAATTCCTTTTGCAAACCCCATTGACAGCCTTGCTTTCGCAGTTCTATTTGGTGTAGGCACAACCATTTCGCCTATGCTCCTATTAGGAGGCGTTACAGGGTGGCTTCTTAACAAGGCACCGTTATTTAGGAAATGGATAGGTCTTGCTGGCGCAGTAGCATTAATTCTGCTAGGAATTAGCACATTAATAAGTTCAATCATCGTACTAGCCTAAAGTAAAAGAAAAAAATGAGATAAAATGAAAAACAAAACTGAACCAAAAAAACTCATGCCTGAGATCACTCAAAAAGAATTAACTGAGTTAAAACAGATTGTTAGTGACACCTCACAGAAAATAATAGCTGAAAACATTGAGCACATGAAAAAAGCATCGCCAAATCGTCCTAAGGAAATGGAGTATTTTGATGAAATCGCTAACCTGTTCGGTAAACGCGCTAAAGAAATCGAGACGGCAAAAGCTGAGGGCAAAAAAGTTGTCGGTTACACTTGTCTTTTTGCACCAACAGAGTTAATTTTGGCAGCTGACGCTATCCCTGTTCGTGTTAATTCTGGATGGTATGATACAGCAAAGCTCGGCGATAGGGTAGTGCCAGTTGAGGTTTGCCCAGTTATTCGTTCAACAATTGGGGCGAAAATGATTGAGCTCTCACCTTTTCTGGAGTTAAGTGATGCTTTAATCACAGTTTTAACCTGCGATGGAATGACTAAACTCAGCGAAATATTAAATGAGTACAAACAAGTATGGGGCATATCTAATCCACGCATCAAAGATTCTACTCAGGCACTAAAGTTCTGGAATGAAGAAATAAAAGTAATTAAAAGCCATGTAGAAGAATTAACTGGCAACAAAATTAACGGAAAAAATCTTAAAACTGCCATTTTGCAGACCCAGAAGGCAACCAAGGCTTTCCGCCGACTACAAGTTTTACGTAAAGGTAATCCTGTTATTATGGGCAGAGATGTCATGCTAGTTAATCAAACATACATGTGGGATGACATTAATCGTTGGACAGAAAAAACTGAAGCTTTATGTGATGAACTTGAACGCCGAATGCAACGTAAGGAGTGGGTTTGTCCACCTGATACTCCAAGAGTTATGGTTACAGGTACACCGATGTTTTGGCCCGACAACTGGAAACTGCCAACACTAATTGAAGAAGGCAATCCGCAGGGTGTTATGGTTGCTGATGAATTATGCTCAAGTGAACGAATTCTCTATGATCCAGTAGGCGTCGATGAATGGTCAATGGATGATATGCTAAACGCTATCGGCGAACGCTACCTAATGGCTTCAACATGTCCATGTTTCACAAGCAAAGACGGTAATGAAGACCGCGTAAACTGGCTATTAAATAAGGTAAAAGAATGGAATGTTCAAGGCGTAATATACTACGTAGTTCGCGGCTGTATGCTATATGCAATGGAGTACACACGTGTTAAAAGAGCACTTGATAAAGCAAACATTCCAGTTTACTACCTTGACACCGACTATACAAGAGAAGATGTCGGACAACTAAAAACCCGTGTTGAAGCGTTCCTTGAAATGTTAAATGCAAGAGTAGACCTGTAAAGAAGGTTGTAAGAATGATAACTGTTGGAATAGATTTAGGAACACAAAGCGTAAAAGCGCTTGTAATGCAGGACAGCAAAATTGTAACGCGAAGCCAAGTGTTTTCCGGTTTTGATCCGACTAAAGCTGCTGAACAAGCAGTGCAAGAAGCACTAAAAAAAGCATCCTTAACATTTAGTGATGTTTCAGTTTTCACAGCCACAGGCTCAGGAATGGAGCTATCACCTTATTCGGCTGGAACTGTTAGCATGATGGGTGCAGATGCTAAAGCTGGAACCTACTTTTTTCCTAAAGCAAGAACAATAATTGATGTTGGCGCTGAAGAAGCAAGAGCGGTAAAATGCGATGAGAAAGGCATCATGATTGACTTTGTCGTTAACGAGCGGTGTGCTGCAGGGGCTGGCGCATTTATTGAAGCCATGGCGAGAGCATTAGAAGTTAAAATTGAAGATATGGGACCATTGGCGCTTAAAGCTGAACGTGCAAGCCCAATTAATGCCTCATGTGTGATTTTTGGTGAATCCGACGTTGTTTCGTTAATTCACAGACAAGAATCTAAGCCTGAGATTGCGCGAGCTGTGTATGATGCAATGGCTGATCGAATTTCTTCAATGGTTCACCGTTTAGGGGTAAATCCTGACGTGGTCCTTATTGGTGGAGTAGCGAAAGATGCTGGTTTTATTGCTTCATTAAAACGCAAGTTGGGCGTTGAGGTTTTAATTCCAGAGTTTCCCGAGTTCGCGGGAGCTTTAGGTGCAGCATTAGCAGGCGCTAATAGAAGCAAGGTGACCCAAAAATGACAGAGACTGCTTACTGGCGCTGGCAAGAATACCACCACATTATGCCAGGCAAAACATGGACAAGCAAGGATACAATAACTGCAGGTGTCGATGTTGGATCAGTTGGTTCTAAAGCGGCTATACTTGTTAACGGCGATATCTATTCATGGAGCATTGCTAGAACAGGCTCAAATAGTCCCGAGAGTGCTAAAAAAGCCTTAGACTGGGCAATGCAGGATACTGGTCTTAAACAAAGCGACCTCAAATACGTTGTTGGAACAGGATACGGTAGAGTTAACGTTCCTATGGCAAACAAGGCAATCACCGAAATTGCATGCCACGCTAAAGGAGCCAATTATATTTGGGGACCAAGCGTTCACACCGTTCTAGATGTTGGTGGACAAGACATTAAAGCAATACGCTGTGACGATACTGGAAGAGTAACTTCATTTTTGATGAATGATAAATGCGCTGCTGGAACAGGTAGAGGTATGGAAGTTTTTGCGGATTTACTTAAAATTTCTATAGAAGAAATCGGTGAAATGTCACTTAAAGTTGAAGAAGAACCCCCACCAGTCAGCTGCACATGTGTAGCCTTTGCGAAAACTGAAGCAGTTGGTCTTTTACGTAAAGGATGGTCTAAAGAAAAAGTGCTGGCAGCCTATACGAGAGCTATGGCGGTTCGAATGAGCAACCTAATCAACCGTGTGGGATTAGAGAAAGAGCTAGTGATTACTGGAGGGCAATCAAAAAATATTGGAATAGTGTCAAGAATCGAGAACGTTTTAGGGATTAAATGTCTTCCAATGCCAAATTGGCGCGAAGGCGGTTTAGATCCTATGATTGCAGGAGCTTTAGGTGCAGGTATAATGGCTAAATTATTGTATGATAAGGCGCAGAAGAGTTGAGGTGTTGAGTTATTATCACGTATTATGGGTATAGTGATGGTTCAGGCGAGTATTATATCGTTGTTGATGATGAAAAATGCAGTGGTTGCGGGGTGTGTGTTATGCAATGTCCTCAATCTGCGCTGGGTTTGGAAAATATGTTGGTTGATCTTGAGGATAAGACTGTGATGGTTGTTAAGGAGGATTATCGTAAGAAATTGAAGTATATTTGTGCTAAGTGTAATCCTGAGCTTAATAGGACTCCGTGTGTTTTGTTTTGTCCAGAAAAAGCAGTTAAATGTATATGGAGTCAAGAATAACTGGTAAACAAATGTTTAATATTGTGGTTTTTTGTTAATTATTAAAACTCGAATAACGGTATCGTAAATCGTACGAAACCAATATTTGAAATCAAGATACAAATGTCTTTACTAAGATAAGTCTTAAGGATTCGCTATGTTTATTTATACTTCGCCCCAATGAGTAGTCAATTAACCAGGGATGCACACATGTCAAAGAAACCTCAATCAAAAGATGACGCATTAGAGGCTTTAGACTTCATAGTTAACGTTCTAAAGGAACATGAAAAAGACCTAGACCGCTTAATAAGCGAGCTTGGAACGGTTACGGAGCAGTTTGGAGATACTGGTGAATTAAACGGAAAAGTCGAGCGTGTTGAAGAGAAAATTGGAAATTTACAGAACGAAGTATCAAACTTACTCAATTTCATAACAAAATCACGCAAAGAAACACCACCAGCAGTAAATATTGAACCTAAAAACCAAGTTTCACCCATCATACAGGTAACTCAAACTTCACCGCTTCCAACTCCAATTTCAGCGTCTATGATTCCTTCTGGACCATCCATCATTTTAAGGTGTAAACAATGGGAAGATTTTCAAGCGTTAGCTCATCAAGCTCAAACTTTGTCCTTCATGTATAAAGAGGCAGAGAGATCTTTTCAAGCCGATGCTTTGAAAGGTAACCAAATTATTACTTATAGTGGCGAGCTTCCCAAGTTTGCTTCTTTGTTGAAGATGTGGTTATCCAAGCAGTTGGAAGTTCCAGAGATGAAGATTCTAGAGGGCGTCTTAGCAATAGGCTAAGAAAAAACTGTTTTTCCTTTAAGGCTAATTTCTAATCTATTTTGTCAATTCATAAACCTTATAACATAATATATCGTAAGTCTTGATTGTTGTTGGAGGACAAGTTAGGTTGAAGGCTACACTAAACGTGCCAAAACAACTTTTCCGTTTTCGAAGCCTTCTCCTTTCTCCTCGATTACGGGTTGGCCGTATTTAGCCAATAAACTAACCATGCCTCCAACAATATTCCCCCATACACAGGCCGATAAAAATGACACAAAACACAGTCTACAAATTCAATGATGAAATGATGAAGTTCAAAAAGACAATGGACGAAATCAACATGCTCAGAAGCATCTCTGAGGACCTAAAAAGCTACCGCCGAATGATAAAAATCAAGAAATACGATTAAAAATCAGTTTCAACAAAGCAAAAAACGTACTTGTTTTATAAAAGTTAAGTATTAGATCAAGAAAGGTTCTTTGAAGAACCATGGCATATGTTCGTGAAGAAAAAGAAAACCTTGAAGTTGACTACTCATTAAATGAGCTCTGGGTAAACCTTCCTAAAGCAGTAAAACAATTGAATTGGACAATACAAGAAAAAAACCAAGAAAAATATCATCTTGCAATTAAAACAAAAGGCGGCTTCTTATCGTATCCTTCAAAGTTAATAGTTGATTTAACTGAAGTCAACGAGAAAGCTACACGCATGAATATTATGGCAGAGACACCTGTTACTACAATTACTTCAATGGCTGATTATGGCAGAACCCGCGACCGCATTGAACAGTTAGTTGTAACTTTAGCAAAAATATTGGAAAATAAGGATAGTAGTTAACACTTATTTTATTCTAGTATTTGTGATCGTTTAAAAGCTAACCAAGCGATGAATAGGAACACTGCGGTGTAAGCGAAGGCTACTGCTATGGAACGCAAAGCTATGAAAGACAGGGATTCTGTATAAAGCAGTCTTGGCGCTTCTGGCGCGTCTAATTGCAGCGGATTTGAGTAGTAAAAGCTTGCATTAGAATTAGGGTAAAATGCTAGTTTTGCCAAGTTTATGCCGATGCTATCTGTGCCTGTGGAAATCCCTGTTAAGGTGTTGACGGTTACGTTTTCAGTTATGGTTATGTTTGCTCCGCCTGAAATATTTAAGGTTCCGCTTGCACCACTTCCCGGAACATAGTTTAAAACTCCAGGGCTATCAGAGAATACTGAAATTATTGGCACCGCGATTAATAAGGCAACGAATAATCCGAAAGTTACTAGGACTGTTAGTAGAGTGTTTTTTGACAGAACACCTATTGTAAGTACGATTGAAACCCAAATAAATGTAGCTAAAATGTCGCCTATGAATGCAAGGGGCACAAATTGCAGGTTTTCTTGTGGTCCATAAACCAGCATTCCTCCTATAATTGAGTATGTATAAAGGATCACGTAGGTAACCAGTATAATCAAAAATATCGCGAATAGTTTACCAAGGAAAACCATTGTTCTTGATACTGGTTTTGTGAGCAGAGGTACGATTGTTCCTTTTTCGTATTCGCCTGAAATAGTGTTCATGCCTGTTACTATTGCAAAGAGAACAAAGGTTATACTTCCGGCACTGAAAGTCATGGCGAAGTATGGGTTCTCGTTAAAATTGAAGAGTAATGGCAGTATAAAATTTAGACTGGAGAAAACGAATGCTAAAATGAGTACGCCTATGAACAATTTTTTGCGTATGTTCCAGAGTATTTCGTAGCGCACGATTGCCCAGAAACGTGTAAACCAGCTTGGCTTTGCGCTTTGGTTTTTTGAGGTTGTCATTGTGGTTTTACTCCTTTTTGACTGTTAATTAACTGGATGAATACGTCCTCCAGATTGTGACCTTTCGAAACCATTGAGACGATTACTCCGCCTGCGTTTGTTACGGCTTTGGACACTTCGGCGCGTACATCATCACTTGTTTTCAGATTAATGTCTAGCAGATTTCCGTTGATAGACACATCCTTAACAACCTCTAAGCTTCTTATTTTTTTAATAATATTATCATCAAGCTTTACCACCTCAATCTTTAATGAGGCGGGTCCAGAAATCATACCTGAAACTGTTTCTAAAGTATCTGAAACAAGGGCTTCTCCACGATTAATAATTGTAACATGATCGCAGATTTGTTCAACCTCGAAAAGTAGGTGTGATGAGAGGAAAACGGTCATGCCTTCTTTAGAAATTGCCTTAACTAACTCACGCACTTCCACCATGCCCACTGGGTCAAGCCCTATACTTGGCTCATCTAAAATTACCAACTCAGGACTACCTAAAAGCGCTTGTGCAATACCGATGCGCTGCTGCATACCTTTGCTATATTTGCTGATTAGGTCTTTTTCTCTACCTTTCAAACCAACAAGATCGATTAGTTTAGGGATTTGTTCGGCACGTTGCTGCGTTGTCATGCCGTACATTCGCCCATAAATATCTAAAAGTTCTACACCTTTCAAGTGTTTAGGAAACCTAGGCAATTCCGGCATATAACCGATTTTTAAGCGTGAATCCGCCTCGTCAACGCGTACTTCTCGCCCCAGCACTTTAGCTGAGCCTGAACTGGGTTTAAGTAGACCTACTAGGATTTTGATGGTTGTGGTTTTTCCAGCGCCATTTGGACCAAGAAAGCCATGGATGCTGTTTTTTTGGACTTTTAGGTTTAGTTTGTTTACTGCGGTTAATGAATTGTAATTTTTTGTTAGGTTATCGGTTTCGATTGCGTATTCCATGGTGTTTGTCTTCCCGTTTGTGCTTTAAGGGGATTTTTAATATAAGGTTAACCTTTGTTAGGGTAAATTTAATTGTGCAATATGTAGGTGTGTCTATATGATTCTAATTGCAGTAGTCTATTTTCGAAGAATAATTGTAGATGACTGAAGGATGAACAGCAAACTCGAACCAGTCACTTATAGGGGCAGAAGCATAGGTATCGTCGCTTTAGCAGGAGCCCAATTTTTAATCGGTGCAATACATATTATTTTAGGTTCATGGCTTTTAGCGGCGGAAATAATGTCTGATTCAAGTGCTACCTTAGTTTATGATGTTTACACCCTATTTTTTGGGGTACTTGTGTTCGTGTTTGCTGGTTTTATTTGGCAAGGTAAATGGATTGGTTGGATTGGAACAGTTGCAAGTTTAATTTTTGTGATTACTGCTGACAGTTTGACACTATTAGATTTGCCCAGTATTCCCGGTATTCCAAGAGGTGCTGCCTTTGTTGAGATAGCGTATAGTCTCTTAGTTGTGCTTTATCTGTTTCAAGGGCATGTTCGAAGAAAGTTTTTACGCTGATTTGGTTAAGGCTTATGTTTTCTGCGCATTGCAAGAAGGAGTATTATTACCGTTATAATTATTACAGTTATCACTACTATCGCGTATAAGATAACTGAGTCGATTGTGACAACGTTGCTTTGTGTTTGCCAAATGTTTGTGCTTATAGCTAAGCTGTGCATTGTGTATTCTGAGGCTGTGGATGTTCCTTCAACGCTGATTCCAGTGGCTTGATCCCAAATGTATGTGTTGTTTAGGCTGTTTGCGAAAACCACGGTTCGTGTAGCTCCAGCGTAAGTGCGTTGTTGTGTGTTGTTTATTGTTATGTTGCCTACGTTTGAATCATAGAATTGGTCGCCTGTGTTTAGGTTAGCTGGAATTATGAAGTTGTCGATTAATTGTCCTGTTTGAAGGTTTAATGTGGAGTTTGTTGAGACTTCTGTGCCGTTTTCGTAGGTTGAAACTATGTTAACGTAGATTTCCATTCCTTGAACGTTTATTATTTCCATTCGAGCTGAAGTAATTGAATGGTCTGGTGAGGGTGTTCCAGTGAAAGTTACTTGATATTCTATCCAGTCGCCTTTTTTTACGCCTACAGTAAGCTGGGCTGATGCTAAAACTAGTAAGCTTACAAAAAGAACTGCTGAAACAGTTACGGCTGCTAATATTTTGGTTTTCATTTAGAAGCCTTCGTTATTTTGTGTATTATTTGGTTAATTTTATTAAATTTTGCTATGCAATCAAGTGTTACTTTGATTGTATATTATGCTTTTTCGTTTTCTAAAATAGATTAATCCGATGACTAGACAAATCGCTATAATTACTGACACAATAGTGGTTGTTAAAATTGGGAACTGCTGGGATTCTACTATCGTAAAGTTTATGGTTTCTGAGGAACCAACGTTTCCGTTGATGTCAACTGCATATATAGTAATGTTATGCTTACCCAGTTGAAGATTCAAGGTTATATTCCCGTTAGCTGAAACTAAATTTTCGTCGTCTACACCAATAAGCACCTTAGATGTGGGCTTATTTACAGTAAAATTAACTTGGACATTACCAGAGTAGCTTTCTGTTTTAGGTGTTAAAACAGTTATTTTTGGAATTTGGTTGTCTGTTGCTTCATCATTTAATGGTGAATAAACTTCAACTATAGTTGTTGGGTGAGAATTGTTTTCAATCATAACCACTGAGCCTCCGATAACATAAACTAAGTTGTCTACGATTGCTACGGCAACATTTACCCGAGGGGTTGGCATACACGGAATTTCACGCCAGCTTTGATTTACTGGATCGTAACGTAAACTTGTAAAGTTGGGTGGTCCAAGATCCCACCATGTGCTGTCTACTGCAAAAACATAAATTGCTTCAGCAGATTTTTGTCCTGTTGTTGTGCCTGCAGATGCTAGATAGTAGCCTTGAATAATTGGAGCGGCAGTGTTCCAACTGTTTGTTTGTGGATTATAGACTTGGTGTGAGTTTGAATATGGGAAAGCGCCGAATACATGGATTTTTTTATCTGTAACTGCTGAAGTGCAACTCCAAATCGTGGTTAGGCCAGTTTTAACAGGTATTGATGCTTTTGTGGTCCACGTGTCTGTGTCTGGGTCATAGACGTCAGTTATATTTGAGTTGCCACCGATTATGTAGATTTTGTCTTCCACAACGCTGGCTGTTATACCGACTCTTGGTGTTGGAATAGATGTTTTAGTAGTCCATGTGTCTGTAGCTGGGTTATAGACCTCGTTTGCTTGAGAAGCTACGTATTGACCATTTTTTACGCCTGTTGTTCCACCGATACAGTAGATTTTATCATTATAAGTGACTATAGCGAAGCTGGCTCGGGCTGTTGGCATTGATGCCTTGAAAACCCAGGTGTTAGAGGCGGGATTATATTTTTCGTTGATGTTAGTACATTGGATCCAGCTTGGAGGATCAAGCACACCGCCAATGGCAAAGATTTGATCGTTGACAACGGCGGTTCCAAGGTTTGAACGTGCTATTTGCATGGATGCCTTTGTGGTCCAACTGTTTGATTCTGCTGATGCTGGTTTAATGGTGAGTATTAACGCTGATGAAAAAATGAGTAGTATTAGTAGGGAAGCGGCTTTTTTGTTCATTTTATCAGCAGTAGCATATGATTGTTTGAAGCATTAAATAATTATCCTAAACGAGACGGCTAAGTTGGATGAATTTTGAATCAGTATTTTGTTTTCATAATTTACTTTATTATAAAAATCGAATCAGTCCAGAGAAAGGTAAGATAAGATGAAAGCAGTACATCAAAACTGGAATCAATTAGCAAATGATCTTGTACAAATTGCACTTGTATGTGGAACAATTGGTATAGCATTAAAGTTTACAACCTTTTTTAATCAGTGGGTTTACTTTCCAGCGTTTCCTAACATGCTTGACTCGGCATTTCTGATAACTGCTATTCTATATTTCGCGTACACGGCAAGAAAGCGTCTAAGTGTAAAGTCTGCAAGAACCTTCAGTTATACACCGCAAATTCAAATGCAGGCAAATCTGCCTATTCCTGAAGAGACTCCAGAAGTTACAGCAAACTAAAACCATTTTTTATTTCTTTATTTTATGAGATGTTTAGTTTTTTCTGTTCAATAAGCAAAATTGACTTTAGCTTTTTTTGATATATTAGTAAATGGGTTAATGATGAAAAAGAGCTGCAGGATTGTTTTAATCTAATAAATCTCTTTTTTACTATGATAGCTTGTTTGAGGGTTTTAGGGGCTTTCTCCAAAGCATATAAAAACGTCATTAATCTAGAGTAAAAAAGAAAGGTTGCTTAACGCTACATGGATAAAGCTTTACAGATGGGTAAGTCTTCAACGGTTGGCAGCTTTTTCTTGATGATTGGCGTTGTGGCTTCCACTGTAATATTGGCTTTGGGTACTCTGATATTGGCAGGGTTACTGTCAGTTGATGAGCTTGGTTTATATGGTATAGTTCTGATTCCCTCAACCACAATTGCTTACTTTAGAGATTTGGGCGTAAATTCTGCGATGACCCAGCAAATTGCCAGTTTAAGAGAAGCAGGTAAAAAATCAGAAATTCATGATGTAATTGTTTCAGGAATTACTTTTGAAGTTATTAGTGGCGCGTTGCTTTCGTTGGTTTGTTTTGCGGTTGCTCAGCCTTTAGCGTTTATTCTTGGGAGACCAGAAGCTACTTCTTTGATATCTTTAATGTCAATTTCGATATTTGCTAGTGCTGTTGTATCGGCGGCTTCAGCTATTTTTGTGGGTTTTGAAAAGATGAAATTGAATAGTTTTGCACAGGTTTTGCAGGCTATAATAAAAACTGCTCTTGGGCCTCTTCTGGTTATTTTTAGCTGGGGTGTTTTAGGTGCTGTTGTCGGTGCAATAGTTTCTATTGTTGCAGGTGGTCTTGTTAGTATTCTTATTGTTTATTTTGTTTTGTTTAGGCCTTTGCGGAAATTTAAAGTTGGAAAGATTGATGTTAAAAAAACTTTATCACCGATGCTAAGGTATGGTCTTCCTCTTACAGTTTCTAATATTTTGTTGGGTGTGTTGCCGCAGGTTTTTGCGTTCTTTATGGCGGTTTATGTGGGTAATGCTATGATGGGTAATTATTATGCTGCAACTTACTTTTCGGTTCTTATCACTTTCATAAGTTTTCCGATTTCTACTGCTCTGTTTCCGGCTTTTTCTAAGTTAAATCCTGAAAAAGAGCCTGAACTTGTTAGGTCAGTGTTTGCTTCTTCGGTTAAATATACTGCTGTTTTGCTTGTTCCAGCTATTATGCTTTTGATTACTCTTTCAACACCCTTGGTCAATACTCTTTTCCCAAAAGAGGGCATAATTCAGTCGTTGTTCACTGTGAACGCTGAACCTAAGTTTCCTTATGCACCCTTATTTTTAGCTACTTCATCAGTTGCTAATTTGCTTGTGCTTTTCGGTAACGTTAGTCTTTCTACTTTTCAAACGGGTATTGGTAAAACAAGTCAGATAATGAAACAGAGTTTTTTGTCTCTTGCGATTAGTTTGCCTTTTTCTTATGTGTTAATTTCTTATCTTGGCTCTCTTTCAGGGGCAAATACAGAGATGTTGGCGGTTATTGGGGGGATAGTTTCTATTTTTGTTTCAAGTGTACCTGGAATGGTTTGGGGTTTAATTTGGTTATGGAGAAATTATCATGTTAAAACCGATTTTAAATCTTCAGGAAAGATTTTTGCGGCGTCTTTGTTAGCGTCAATTGTAACTTATTTGTCATTAACTTTGTTTAGTGCTTCTTATTTGATACTTTTGATTGTAGGTGTGGCTGTTTTTGCATTGGTTTATTTGGTTAGTGCACCTCTTATTGGGGCAATTAATCGTGTAGACATTGATAATCTTAGGGCTATGACTTCTGGTTTAGGTGTTATTTCAAAAGTCTTAAAGATTCCATTATTATTGATGCGAAAGATCTGTAAAGAATC
>CAZXGX010000042.1:0-16267 GCA_964640475.1 uncultured Candidatus Bathyarchaeia archaeon | reverse complement strand
CTGTTTATCGGCGTATAAAACGTTGGGTGACCAAGTGAAGTCTGCCTCCGAGTTTTTTGGGGTGGCAGAGACCGCTGCTGACGCGTTAACTAAGCCGTATCCATAGAAAATGTCTCTTTCTAAGCCATCTCCAGGTTGCAGGTCTACTGCTGTTTCATCCAAGATTTGTCTTATTTGAACGTTAGTTAAAGAGGGGTTTCTAGCCCAAATAAGGGCTGCAGTGCCAGTCACGAAAGCCGCTGCATATGAGGTGCCGCTTCCAACCCACAAACTGTTGTCTGGTCCCACGGAGTAGATTGATTCTCCAGGAGCTGCAAGCTCGATTTCAGGTCCATCACCAGAGTCTCCCAGTCGCACATTATTTTGGTCAATGGATGATACTGCAATAACTTGTGTATAAGATGCTGGGCATCCAACACCTGTTTGCTGGTTACCTGCGTTTCCTGCTGCTGCTACAAGTAATATTCCCTGATTGTATGCTGCTTGAAGGGCTTGGCCTAAAGCGTAGTTTTCGTCGTTTATTGTCCAGCTCATTGAAATGATTTGCATTCCGTTGTTTACTGCCCACTGTACTCCTGAAATGGCGCAGGATACTTGTCCATCGTATAAGTTATCTAGGATTTTTACGGAGTAAATTTCTGCGTCAGGAGCAACACCGGCAACGCCAAGTGTGGAGCTGTGTGAAGCTGCAATTATTCCAGCAACCATTGTGCCGTGGCCTACATTGTCTGTGTAGTTGGCGTTATTATTGATGAAGTTGTATCCTCCCTCAACTGTTATGTCGTTAACTGATGCTATGCCCGTGTCTAAAACTGCGATTTTTACTCCTTCACCAGTGCTTTGGCTCCATGCCTGTGTTGCATTAATGTGGTCAGTTGCCCAGCGGGTAGTATATGCACATGTTTTTAGCTTGCTGTTTTCTTCGATGTAAGCAATTTTTGGGTTATTTTTTAGGTTTTCTATTGCCGTTTGAGGTAGTGAAGCGTAAATTGCTGGGGTTATCGTGTAGATTTCATGAATCACGCCGTTGTTTTGTGTTATTAGTTTGGGGTCTGGTGTGTCAGTAAAACTTACGATCACGTCAATTGTTGTGTTGTTTGCAGTAGCGAATATTGTGGCATTTGAGAATGTGCTTAAAAAAAAGCATGTTAACAAGAAAGTAGTGGTGTAGTGCTTAATTTTCATCTAGGTTACCTTGTGTCTTAAGTAACTAACAGATATTGCGATTTAAGCCTTGTCAGATTATCATCAATCATGAGTTAGGAAATCTTGTATTCAAGGTCTGTTGAATTGTGGCTGCAAGTTACTGTAGAAGAATCCGGGAAGCGCTTTTCCAGAAAAGACTAAAAACACCTTCTTTTCATTAGATAATTGGGTTCTACTGATTGTTTTAGGTGGTTATGTTGAGTGAAACTGAACAGTTAGGAAATCTGACTAAAGTTAAGCTTTCAAACCTTGACAAAATCTTCTATACTGAACCCAAGATAACTAAGGCTCAAGTCGTTGAGTACTACATAACTTTGGCTCCGAAGATTTTGCCACTAATAGCGGATAGACCTCTTGTTTTGACTCGTTACCCTAATGGCGTTCTTGGGGAGCGGATGAGTTTTTTTGAAAAAAATGCGCCTGAAGGAACACCACGTTGGGTGAAAACTTTTCCAATCTATTCAAAGACATCCAAACGTGAAGTCAATTATATCGTATGCAATGATCTGGATACTTTGATTTGGCTTGCTAATTTGGCGTCTCTTGAAATACATATGCCTTTTTCAAGAATTGAGGCGTTAGAGAAGCCGGATTTTCTTTTCTTTGATCTTGATCCTGAACCTCCAGCGACTTTGAGTGATGCTGCTGAAGTTGCATTACTGCTTAAAGATGAGCTCAGTGAGCTTGGACTTGTGCCTTTTATTAAGACTTCAGGCAAAAAGGGGTTGCATGTTATTATTCCAATTGTTCCAGCGCATGGTTTTGAGAAGACCCGAATGTTTGTGCATAGTCTTGGCGTGGCTTTGGCTAAAAAGAGTGATTTGGTTGTTTCAGAGTTTAAGGATACAAAGAAGCCTGGTAAAGTTTTTGCTGATTACCTGCAGAATTCTCAGGGTAGAACCATGGTGATTCCTTATAGTCTGCGGCCTACGCTTAATGCAACGGTTTCTACGCCGCTTGATTGGAGTGAAGTTCAGGATGGATTAAATGCTGAAGACTATACTCTTTTTACTGTAATGAAACGGAAACGTGATCCTTGGAAGGACATTTTTAAAAATAAATGTAAATTGGAGATTTAATTATGTTAAAAGAAAAGGTTTCTGAAAAAGCAAGTGCTCCTGTGCCAAGACGTTCGATTTGGTCAGGAAGTATAACAATTGGTTTAGTTAATGTTCCCGTGAAATTGTATTCTATGATTTATGATAAGGGTGTGACTTTTCATTTCTTGCATAAGACTGATGGGCATCCATTAAAGTACATTAAAATGTGTACTAAGGATGACAAGATTGTGCCTTGGAATGAAGTTGCTCGTGGTTATGAGGTGGCGAAGGATGAGTATATTATTTTTGATAAAGCTGAGTTAGATGCAGTTAAGCCTGAATCTGATAGGCGTATTCGGATAAGTAAGTTTGTGGATTATTTTAGTGTTGATCCGATCTATTTTGATCGAACGTATGCTTTGATGCCTGATAAAAGTCAAGAAGCTTATAAGCTGCTTTTTTCGGCTTTGGAGCAGAAAAATAAGGCTGGAGCTGCACGGATAACTCTGCGAACCAAAGAATATCCGGCGTTGTTGCATGCGTATAAGGGGGCGCTTGTTTTGACAACGTTACGTTATGCTTATGATATTGTGGATCCACAGGATTTTGAAGAAATACAAAAGTTGAAGATGCCGGAAAAGAGTGAATTGGATTTGGCGGTGAAAATTGTGTCTGATCTTTCAGGTGATTTTGACATAATGGAGTTTGAAGATACTTACATGAAAAAGGTGCAGGAGCTTGTTAAACAAAAACTGAAAGGTGAACGCATACAAGTTGAGAAAGCTCCTGAAGTTGAAGCTAAAAACCTCATGGTTGCCCTGAGAGAGACTCTTAAGCAGTTGGAACAAAACAAATGAGTCGCCACATTTACAAGCCGATGCTTGCCCAAGTTGCAGAGAAACCGTTTTCTAGTAAAGACTGGGTTTTTGAGATTAAATGGGACGGTTTTAGAGCGATTGCTTACGTTGAAGACCCCTATAGTTTAAAGAGTCGTAATGGTAAAGAGTTGAAGAAGACTTTTCCTGAACTTGAAGAGCTTACTCGTTTAGCAAGCAACATAGTTGTTGATGGCGAAATCGTTGTTATGAGGAAAGGTAAACCAGACTTTCAAACGCTGCTTGAACGTGGACAAGCGGTTTCAGAAGCAGAAATTCATCGTCAAGTTCAGCGTGCACCTGCTGTTTATGTGGTTTTTGATATCTTGGAGAAAGACGGTGAATCATTGGTTGGTTTGCCCTTGATTGAGCGCAAAAAGATTCTGAAGGCATCTCTTAGGGAGGGTTCAAGTGTTTTGCTTTCAGATTTTATTGAAGAGAAGGGAGAGAATTATTTTCAGTTAGCTTTGGATAAGGGGTTGGAGGGTGTGGTTGCAAAGCGGAAAGATAGTTTCTACGAGGAAGGTTTGCGTACAGGTAGCTGGTTGAAAATGAAGAAGCTGCTTACTTGTGACTGCGTAATTTTCGGCTATACTCGGGGAGCTGAGACGAGGGCAGCTACTTTTGGTGCCTTAGTGCTTGGAGTGTACAACAAGGATGGTGTGCCTGTTTATTTGGGTAAGGTTGGGACTGGTTTTTCTATGAAAACGTTGGAGTTTTTGATGGAGAAATTTGAAAAAATAAAGACCGCTAAGGCTCCATTTTCTGCTGAGGCTGGTGATGTTGTTACGTGGCTTGAGCCTAAGCTTGTTTGTGAAGTGGCTTTTCAGTCATTAACTCGTGAAGTTAGATTGCGTATGGCACGTTTTTTGGGTTTAAGGGAAGATAAGGTTCCTTCTGAGTGTACTCTTGATCAGGTTGTGCAGGAGAAAAAGGTAGAGGCGTCCTCAGAGAAGCTTTTTGAGTATATGTCTAAACGGGACTTTACTGTTTCTGAGGAACCTAAAGCTGAAGTTAAGAATGTTGAGGGACCGCCGATTTTTGTTGTTCAGGAGCATCATTCGCGAAGGCTTCATTTTGACTTTAGGCTTGAAAAGGATGGTGTCTTGAAGAGTTGGGCTGTTCCAAAAGGCATTCCTGAGACCACTAAGGATAGGCATTTAGCAGTTGAAGTTGAGGATCATCCTTTGGATTATGCTGATTTTGCTGGTACTATTCCTAAGGGTCAGTATGGCGCGGGAACAGTGATTATTTGGGATAAGGGGCATTACGCGACGAAGTTTTGGGAGAATGATAAAATCGAGGTTATTCTTGATGGTCAACGTTTGAAGGGTAGGTATGTGCTTGTTCGGTTGAAGCGTGGTGGAGACAAAAACTGGCTCATGCTTAAAGGAAAAGAATAGTGGCTATAGTTGTTGAGCAATTAATTCAAATTTTGTCCTCAGAAATTAGAGTTCCTTTAAAGGGTTTTTTCTGGAAGGGATAATTTAGGTCTGTTTTCTTTTTTAGGAAGATTTCAAGCCTTTTTTGGATTTGACTTTATCAAGCTTTATTATCATAATTGGCTGCTCAGTGTTCAATATTGACCAGCCTTCGTTACTGTTGAATCCGTGTGCAAGTAGAAAGTTGGGTGACAGTTTTTCTTTGCCTATTTCTGACAGTTTTTGTATGGCTTTGCTTCTTTCTTCTTTATCTTCAACCAGCTTGAGGGTTCCTTCTAAAACTATAAACGCGTATTCACTTAGGTTAGGTGTAAATTTTTCTATTTCTACGCAGACTTGTTTTTGTTCTTTTAGAAAAGCTATTTTGTTTCCATAATTTGTGAAGTGGAAATACAACTGGTCGTTGATCCAAACGTATTGGAATGGAGCGATATAGGGGCCTTCTTTTCCTGCAAAAGCTATGCGGCATATGAATTGTGTTTTTATTAATTTGTTAATTTCTTCTTCGTTCATAAGCGGGAGTTTAATAGGGTTCAATTTCGGTTAGCTGCCTTTTATAATATTTTGGTGTACTTTCTTCTTTAGCTTTTCTAATTTTTTGGCTTAAAAGAATTGATACAAAAAATTATATACATAAAACGAATATCAAGATGACATCTATTATTTGATGCTGATGGGAAGGGATGATTTATGAGTGAAGAGATTGTAGCGGAAAAAGGTTCAGATTGGAAGAGAATTTTAAGGAAACATTGGGGCATAGCTGCAATATTTATTGCAGTAGGAATTCTGTTAATTGCAGCTGCAGTTTATGTTTTCTTATGGTTTGTAGGTGATGCTCAATCAACAGGTCTTGTGCCGTCAGCCCTTGGTTATTGGACTATGGGGCATATGTTGATGTTTATTTTGCATTTAATTTTCTGGGAGCTTGTGATAATTGGCATCCCTATGATTATATTGGGTGTGGCTGGTTGGCAATGGTGGAAAAGATTGCCTGCTGAAGAAAAGCGTGAGTATCATTCATCTGGAAAACATTCACGTACAAGAGATGGAGGCAGCGGCGTGTCAGCTCTGTTTATGATTGCTTTTGCCATAAAAGTCTACGTTGATGGAAACTGGAATGTTCCTGTGAGCACTTGGAATTTGGATTATGTTGTTGGTTCAATGTTTACGATACTAGTTTGGACTGTAGCTATCTTTGGAATTCCAATGGTTATTGTAGGTATCTGGTGGATTCGTCGTGAGATGAATAAGCCAACGGTTTAGAATGCTGAAGCATTCTTTCCTCTATTTCTTATTTTTAAAATAAAAAGAGTATTTTTTTGTTGCTTATTTTATCGGTTTTCGATTGGAATAAATGGTCTATTGAATTCGCCTACATATTTTGCTTCTGGGCGTAAAAGTACTGCGTCCTCATACTGTTCAATTATGTGGGCTACCCAACCAACTATTCTGCTTGAAGCAAAAAACGGTGTGAAGAATTCTTTAGGAACGCCTAATGCGTCCATTGTTACAGCGGCGTAAAAATCTACATTAGGATAGATCTTTTTTCGTTTGTAGACGATTTCTTCTATTTTTATGCATTTATTGTATAAGCCTAAAGTTCTGTCTCGGTGGCAGAGGTCTTCTACCATGCCTCTTAAATGCTTGGTTCTGGGGTCCTGTGCTCTATAAATTCGGTGGCCAAAACCCATAACTTTCTTTTGGTCATCTAGTAAACCATGAATGTATTCTTCTACTTCTTCTTCGAGGTTAATGTCATCAAGCATCTCCATCACTTTTTCGCTTGCTCCACCATGTAATGGACCTTTGAGTGCTCCGATTGCTGAGGTTACAGCGGAGTACATGTCTGAATTGGTGCTTGCGGTTACGCGAGCGGCAAAGGTGGACGCGTTAAATCCGTGATCAATATGAAGTGTCATATAACGGTGAAGAACCTTTGTTTCGCTGTCTTCTGGAATAGCGCCTTTGAACATGTGTAGGAAGTTTTGGCTAAAATCAAATTCCTGCTTTGGTTCAGGGACCTGTTGGTTTAGTCGGCTTCTATGAATAGTGGCTACTATTACTGGAACTTGGGCAATGAGTCGTGTGGCTCTTCTCATGTTTGCGGCTTCAGAGAAATCGTGGCCTTCAGAATCGTATTCGCCTAGATGAGAGACTTCTGTTCGCAGGATATCCATTGGGTGACAGTTTTTAGGGGTAGCGATTATGCTTTTGACTATTGCTTCTGGTAATTTCATGGAGGAAATAAGGTCATTTTTAAAATTGTCTAGTTCTTGACGGTTTGGGAGTCTTTTGTGAATAAGCAGGTAGGCTACTTCTGCATAAGTAACTCTTCCTACGAGATCGTCGATGTTGTATCCTAAATAGTAAAGGACTCCGTTGAAATCTACATAGCTGATTCGGGTTTCAGCTGCAGCAACATCTTTCAATCCGCGAATAACATTTTTTTCTGAGTTATTGATCATTAACATGCACCTCGTCTACAATTAGATATAATGCTTATTTTCTTGATTTTATTATGAACAGTTTTCCCTGTAAAAGTTTTTCTGTTCACTTCTGTTACTGTAAACAAAATTTGAAGTATTTATGTTAAGCTCTTACTAATCCTTTAAAGTTATCTTTGATTGACTGTAAAAATGTGTTCTTGATTTTTTCTGGGTCTTTTAAATTTTCAAGTCTTTCTACTCTAAAATAGATGGGTGGATGCGGATCTAGCCTTAACCATTCTAGAAATCGGTATCTCCAGAATTCTGGTTCTCTCTTGTTTAGCGGGAACAGGCTTCTAAAGCCAATTTTTCTTAATGCTTCAGCCATTGCCTTGGGGTTTCCGATAATTATTGCTGAGTCTAAATCGGCTCTGCCTTCAAGAATTTTTCCAAAGAAGTAGATTAATCCTAACGCTGCGAATAGGTAGATCCAGAATGAAAGAAAGCCATAGGCTAAAAGAAAAGGTAAAAACACGTAGAATCGAAGTAGAAACTCGATGGATGAAAGTGTTGACATAATTAGTGGATCTCGTGATTTTAGATGGCTGATTTCGTGTCCAATTACGCTTTCTAATTCATCCTCTTCTAGTTGAGTGAGAATTCCAGTTGTTATTATTACGGTTCCTAATTTGGGGCTTGGTCCAGCGGCTGCGGCGTTTGGGATAACTGAGTTTGTGACAACTATTTTTGGGATTGGTAGCTTGAATTTGGTTGTAACTCGTTTTACTATGTTGTATAGGTTGACTTGTTTTACTGCAAAGCTTTGACTGTCACATTTTATTCCATATTTAGTAAAAACGGAGTTGGCTGTTTCGCAGCTTAAGGGTTTGTTTGAGCCGAGGGTGGAGTCAAATATTTCCTTTCTTATTTGCGGAAGCGCTTTTGGGTCTTTGGCGTATTTCTCTTGTTCTGCTTTTGACAACTTGTATTGTAGCATTAGGATTTCAGGTTGTTGTTGAGTGATTTTCCAGTCTGCTGAGTTTGCTAAAAGTTTTCCTGAAAATATTGCTATTCCAAATGAGATGAATACGAAGACAATTGGTGCGTATGGTCCTATTATATAGAATAGAAAGAAGGTTAATGCAATTAAGCCGATGTATAATGAAAGCATTGAGTCTGAGAAGAGCCTAATTCGGATGCCGTGTTTTTGTTTTTCTGGAATTATCTTTTCGCCTTGCATGAAAGCGAAGTATAACGTTGCTTTTCGGGCTTCTTCTTCAAATAGTTGGACAATTAAGAAAAGGTCTTCATAGAGTTGGTCAAGGAATTTCTTGTCAATGCTGGAGTTGCTTGGGGTCATGTTGACCTTTATTGGGTTTCCCACTATTACCTGTACATTAACGTGTTCACTTGTTTTTGGTACAATGACGTTATAGTGAAGTGATCTGTGCTCGTTTTCTTTTTCTATTTGCACGTTTCTAAAAGTTCTATAGTCTTTGTGTTGCAGTAAGTAATAGCGTTGTAGGTATTCTGGTAAATACTTCAGGGTTTCTTCTGTTGCTTCGGTGTCAATTGAATAATTAAGGTTGATATTTTGAGTCAACTTATTCAATCGAAATTGGGTGCTTTCTCTATTTATGGATTTATCGGTTTGTCATAGATTTAGAAGTTGCGGTTTAGAGTGGATTTATGGCGTTTTTTTTAGAAGTTAATGTGAGAAGTTTATTCCTATGAATCCTACGTCTAAAGTTGTTATTATGAACAGTGCATAGATTATTAGGAAAACGATGCCTTCTTTCCAAGTTATTTGTTTTCTTGATAGGAAATACCAGAAGAAGGTGTTGATAATTATTGAGAATATTATCAGGTTTAGGTAGACGCTCATGTTTAATGATAACGTGGATCCTACAAGGGCTGGTGCAAATAGTGTTACGCCTAAGATTAGGGTTGTGTTAAAGAAGGCTGCTCCAATTATGTTGCCTAATGCCAAGTTGGCGTGTCCTCTTAGAATTGATTTTACGCCTATTGTTAATTCAGGTATGCTTGTGCCTAAAGCTACTATTGTTGCTCCGATTACTTGTTGGGAGACACCGGCTGATGTGGCGATTTCAACAGCTGCTTCAACCATGTAGTTTGCGCTTATTACAACTCCTAAGGCGCCAATTATTGTGTATAATATGAATTTTTTGAGTTTGCTTTTTTCGTGTGGTTCAATTAATGCGTCAGCTTCTTCTGTTGTTATTCGTACCTTAGATAGTCTGTAGAGGTATGCTCCAAAGATTATTAGAAGTGTTAAGCCTACAAGCCAGGCTGCTCGTGTTGAGACGTATATGAGTGCTAATGGTACTACTGAGGCGATAAATAAGCCAAAATCGATGTTGCTTAATTCTGACTTTACAAGGGTTGGAATAATATTGTTGCTTCTAACTGGTAAATCTTTGTTGCTTCTTTTTGCGAGAAATATTCTTAATCCTAGAATTACTGCTCCTATTCCAAGAATGGCTGAGATGTTGAAGATGTTTGAGCCTAAAGCGTTTCCTATTGATAGTGCTGCTCCACCTGATAATGCAGCGCTTAATGCTACTGTTAATTCGGGGAGTGTTGTTGATAGTGCGATTAATGTGAAACCGATTGAGGTTTTTCCTAGTCTGCTTATTGCTGCTATTTTTGTGGCGTACCTGATTACTATGTCGCTTGCAAAGTTTAGGAATATTAGGGCAACAGCTATGATTATGAGGTTTATTATGAAGTCAATGTTAAACAAGTCCGCCATTTCTTGTAGCCCTCCCCTTCTTTTGCCTTAGTTAGGCGTTAGTTTTTAGTCTGAAAAAGAATTATGCAAATTTAAATGTTGCTTTTATTTATTGTCAATCGATGTGTTGGAAAGGTACTAATAAGAAAATTACTAGTATCTTAAGTGGTTCGATGAATCGAGGTAATTATTTATGTATGAGAAAATTTTGGTTCCTGTTGATGGCTCGGAGCATTCTATATGTGCCTTGCAAGAGGCAATAAAAGTGGCTAAGTTGACTAATGGAGCGATAACTCTTGTTCATGTGGTTCCAATGGGAGTGTCGGATGTTAAGTCATCTAAGCAATTATTTTATCAAATGCTACTGGACAAGGGTAAGGTTTTGTTAGAGGAAGGGAAAAAGATTGCTAATGCTGAGGGTTTTGATGTTGAAACATTATTGCTTGAAGGTGATACGGTGGGGCAGATTGTTAGGACAGCTAAGGAGGGCAAGTTTGGTTTGATTGTTATTGGGGCAAGAGGTTTAGGTAAGTTATCAGGGATGATTTTGGGTAGTGTAAGTCAAGGTGTGGTAACGAATGCTCCTTGTCCAGTGTTGGTTACAAGATAACCTGGTTTGAGAAGTAGTTTAGAAGCTTTCCTGAAAAAAAAGAAAAAAAGTTGGGGATTTTTAAGTTGCTTCTTTTGACATTTTTTTAGCGATTGCGTACCCAACTGGAATTAACATTATTGCTAGTGCAATAGCGAAAGCCCAAGATATGTTGGCAATGACTTCTGTGACTCCTGGGTAAGTGGCGAAGATTGCACCTGCACCAATAATTAGGAAGATGCTGTATAATACGAATTTTGCATAGCCTGCTATGGTTTTGAATTCGGAGTGGTCGTCAGTGATTGATTTTATTAGTGTGTCGGTTAAGGCTACGCCGGCGCCTATTATTACGAAACCAAGGACTAATGGGTAAATTGTTGCTCCTGAAAGTAACATTGTGTCAAGTGCAAGTAATATTATGAAAGCTATTAGTCCGATTAGTAGGAGGTTTTTGAGCATGTCTGCGATTTCAACTTTGGCTTCTGGGAACATTGGTCTTAGCATTCTGCCTATGAATGTTGCTAGGAAATCTACGAATACTGTGCCAAAGACTATGATTATTATGCCTGCGAGGATTCTTGGTAAATAATCTGCTATTGTGGTGAGGTATGCTCCGAATGTTCCGCCGATACTCATGACTTGTACTGCTAGTGTTATTGATAGTACAATGATGAATGCTTTGATTATTGAGCCGATAAAGCTGGATAAGTCGAGGCCTGCAGATCTAAACGCTTTTCCTGTCATTGTTTGGTCAAAGCTTTTTTCTATGCCTAGTTTTTCAACGATTTTGTTTACTGCTTTGCCTACTAAATGTCCGATGGCGTAACCGATTAAAATGATGATGATTGCGGCGAGTACCAGTGGAATAGCGTTAATGATGTCTGTTGCAACGTTTCCTAAAAGTTCAATGAAATCTACCACGGTGTTTATCACCAATTTACATAACAATTTAGTTATTATTATAACTTTTCACATATGCTTTGGGGGTGTTTGACTTGATCGGCAATGTTTTCAAGAGTCTCAATTTATTAATGATGTTATTTTGGTGCTATTGCTGTTTTATGGTTCGGGTAGATTTTTTAGAGGCAATAATGAATTAACTTAGAGGCAGAAGTATTTGGATAAGAATTTTGATTTAATCGCTTCCAGTAAAGCCGAGGATTATTTAAAAAAAATTAAAACGGCTGATATTTTGGTCGGTATGCCTTCTTATAATAATGTGTTTACTGCAAGCTTTGTAGTATCACAAATAATTGAGGGATTAAACAAGTTCTTTCCAAATTATAAATCTGTGATTTTTGTTTCAGACGGTGGTTCAGGCGATGGGACTTTAACTTCAGTTAAACAAAATCATATTCCATCAGAAAATATCAAGTTGATTCCGGCCATATATGTTGGGGCTTCTGGTAAAGGATCTGCAGTGCAAGCGATTTTTGAGGCAGCTCGGTACCTTCAAGTTAAGAGTGTGGCTTTGGTTGATTCAGATTTGCGTAGTGTTACCCCTGAATGGATGCGGTTATTAATTACGCCTACTTTGACTGGAACTGATTTTGTAGCGCCTCTGTATAATCGTGGAAAATATGATGGAACCATAACTAATTTCTTGTGTTATCCGTTAACAACGGCTCTTTTTGGGAAAGAACTTAGGCAACCGATAGGTGGAGACTTTGGTTTGTCAATAAAGCTTGTGGAGGAGCTTTTGGATTCTTCAATGTGGGATTATGCTTATGTTAGTTATTTTGGGATTGATATTTTTGAGACTCATACTGCGTTGGCTAAGGGGTTCAAGGTGGCTGAGGCGTATTTGGGGACTAAAGAGCATGATCCTAAAGATCCCTCTAGCCAATTAATCGGTATGTTTAGGCAGGTTGTAGGTACAATGTTTACTTGTATTGAGCAGTATGAGGCTGCTTGGAAGAAAGTTAGTGGTGTTTCTAAAGTTGAGCTTTTTGGGGAAGTAAAATATGAAAATTCGCCAGAAGTTAAAGTCTCTTTTTCTAATACTGTTGGCGCGTTTAGATCCTATTATGATAATTTTATTCCAATTTACCGGTCTCTTTTAAGTAAAGAAATTCAGGCGAAGTTTGAAGGTTTAAAGAAGCTTGAAACGTCTAATGTTGATTTCTCTTCTGAGGTTTGGGTCAAGACCGTTTTTGAGTTTATTAAGGAATTTCATAAAGAGAAAGATTCAAGAGGTAAGCAGTTGCTGCTGGATGCGTTAAGGATTTTGTGGATTGGCAGAGTGGCTGTTTTCATGAAGGATACCCTTGATGCTGATGCAACTGTAGCAGAAGAACGTATAAAAGAAGAAGCAAAAGTCTTCTTAAAACTAAAGCCCTCTCTTGTTGAAACATATTAGCTATGTTTCTAAGCACAAGCTTTTGCACGTGAGTTAAAGGGAAAAGTAAAGTAAGAGTTGTATCTTTAAAATCATCGTAAAGGATGGATGACATGTTTTTCAAGCAGATCCAGCAACATGGTGACAACTTTTCTTATGTATTAGCTGATGAGGTAACTAAAGAAGCGGCAGTTGTAGACTCGAGTTTTAACTCATCTGAAATAATTAATGTTTTGAAAGCTCAAGAGTTCACGTTGAAATACATAATTAGTACTCATGGGCATTCTGATCATACTGCAGGTAACTATGAGTTACGTTCTATGTTTAATGCATTAATTGTGGCGCATAACACTTCCAGAGCTCGATATGACGTGGGTGTTGATGAGGGTGATTTTTTACAGTTGGGTTCTGTCTCGATTAGGGTGATTTATACTCCTGGGCATAGTGTTGACGGCATTTGTCTTCTTGTGAACAATAAGATATTGTTGACTGGTGATACCTTGTTTGTTGGAGAATGCGGTAGAACAGATCTTGCTGGAGGTAACTCTAAAAAAATGTATGATAGTTTATTTAACAAGCTTTTGAAGCTTGATGATTCAATTGAGGTTTATCCTGGTCATGATTATGGAAGTAAGCCTTCATCAACTATTGGGGAAGAACGGCGCCTAAATTATACGCTTAAGCCTAGAAGTCTTGAAGAGTTTATGGTTTTCATTAATGAACCTTAAAAGTTTAGGGCATTTTAGGATAAGGATAGCGGATTTATTTTTTTTATACACTTAGAAATCTTGTTTAGATTTAACGTATATATGTGCATGTTAAAAATGCTTTTATTCAAGTTTTTTTAAAACGTTTTCTGCAGATAACCCAAAAAGCTAATTTGGTGATAACTGTCGGTGAGGGCTTCATCCCCCCTAATTCTCTCACCCTGCCCTCACCGTTCTCCCTACAAAGGTGTTTTATGGCGTGTTCAAGTGTAATTGTATTTGTTGTTTTGTCTTTATTTATTTAACTCCTGTAGTTGATTAGGAAATAATGAAATCTGAGGTTCACTGTTAAAATTAATTAGGCAAGAGTGTTCAGGCAACAGCCATTACTGATTCTACTCCGATTAAAACAGGTTTAAAGTCTTGGTCAAGAACCACTATTTGCTCAATATCTACAAAGAAAGCAGCTACTGGAGCATAGGTTTCAGAGTATGATAGTTTCATGTCTATAATGTAACAGTCAGAGAAGTTGAAGTCATAGTCCCATTCTGTCATTTGATAGCCAGTTTGGTTTCTGTAAAAAAACTGCATATGGGCTGGTTCTTTACGAATAAGTGAGCCATCAGGGGCGGAGATGACGATTGTGGTATTGTGCCAAGATACGCCTTCGGGTGCTGGGCTGTTGAAGATTCGAAATTCAGACCGTTTAGTGACGTTTGCTTCATAGGTTAAGTCTATCTGTCTTGGGTCTCCTTTTCCCTGCATGTTGTGATATCTTGTTTCATAGTAGTCTATGGCTTCTGAGTCGATAAAGTTGGCTTGCGTGTATGTTAAGTATGCGCCTGGATGAAGGTAATCCTCTGGGTCGGATGAACCAATGAAACGTTCTTTTAAAAGAATAGTCGAATAGTTGATGGACTCTGTTGTGCTAAGCGCTGTTTGTTCTTCTTGGTTATCGATGTTTCGGGAGATGTTTTTCTGGTATTTCAGAGGGATTTGCGTGTTATCCCAGATGAGTATAGCTGTGACAATTATACCTATCATGCATGCAATGAGTATTAGGAGTCTTTTTTTATTCACTTATCCTTAACCTTGGTCTTATTTGTGTGCTACTTATTTTTAAAATTGACTCTATAACAGGTTAACTGAATGAAAAATTAATTGGGTTATCGAATTAACAAAATCAAGTTCCCTACTAATATTAACAAGGTGCCTCCGAATTCGTATAACCTTAATCATCTCAGGGAAACCGATCCCTTCTCATACTGACGTGTATTTCATCACAGGCACTTCATAGAGTAAGTTGGTGAAGCATAAAACAGTTTCAATCCGCATACGCAGAAGGATTTATTCAGGAATATAATTGGAGCCAAATAGCGGTTCTATTTTAGGGTTAGTCTGTTTGCTAGGGTATGGGCATTCAGTCCATCAAAATAAAATCTGAAGTTGGTATATAATATTAACAAGTACAGGCGCTTTGGTCGCTTCGCTACTTTGTGCACGAAGACTTTATTTGCAAAATTGTCAACCCCGACGCAAGCCTGATCGGGAAAACCGCACCCTTTTCCCTGCTACCAAATCCATTCTGGTCTATGAATGAATCGCGATAAAGTCCTGCAGATAATTTCCAATCTTTCTGGTAAATTAGGCGTCCTCTAATTTTTTATTGCTCTACCATGCTTTTTGATATATTGTTCTAATTCATTCCGAGTGATATGCCAATTTCTACCTATCTTTGTTGCACCTATTAGTCCCTTTCTAGCAAGGAGGCTCAGGTATCCTTTGCTATACGGAGATAGCTTTGATGCATCAGCTAAGGTAAGGAATTGGTTTTTTTTGTTGCTCGGTTCAATTGCGCTCAAGTAGACATCCAAAGATTGTTCAACGCACCTAGCGATGAAATTTACAAACGGCTTTAAATCATATCCATCAGCTTTGTGTAAAGTGTCATAGTATTTTTTTCTATCAATTTTTCTAATTATAGTCATAGGATAGCCGTGATTAATCAGAAGTAGATTTGTTAATAATCTGCTTACTCGACCGTTTCCATCATCAAAGGGGTGAATTGATACTAATTTATGTTGAAAAACAGCTGCTAATTCAATGGGTCTTAGCTCTTCAGGGTTTTCCTTCAACCAATTTAATAATTCTCTCATTAGTTCTGGTACCTCATATGCAGGTGGGGGCATTTGGTTACAGCCTTCGATGTAAACTTGGCAATTTCTGTAATTTCCCGCATTTTCTAGAATCCCGGAAAATATGATTGTGTGAATTTTTAAAATTTCATCTTCAGAGAGCTGTTTTTCAATTGATTTCTGGTTAGCTAATGATTCAATGTACTCTATAGCCTTAGGGTGATTTTTTGCCTCTAGATGTTCGCTGAGGCTTTTCCCACCTACTGTTAAGCCTTGTCTTATTACTATTTGAGTTTCTCTTAATGTTAGCGTATTTCCTTCGATAGCGTTTGAATTATAGGTGTATTCTACTTCCATTTTTTGATGTAGTTTCTTTACAATTTCAACTGAAAAAGGTCTATGACTATCAAGTTGAATTTTTTTTGTTATTATTCGTTCATGGATTCTCTCATCTACCAATGTCATGATCTGTTATGGTGCTTTAAAGTATTTAAAAATATCGTTTATATTAAAAAATAGTGTAAACGATATTTTATAGTATCGTATTAGTGTTTTATGGTTAAATGCGATATTGGATTAAGTGTTAAAGAGGAAAAGCACATAGAAGCAGAATAACTTATCAACCCTGATTGTAGAGGATTATTGGTCATATTAGAAGACTGGCTGCGTTTTGTTTGTTTTCTCTTTTTCTTTTTGTAAAGGTGCAATTGCAGTTTTTCAGCGTTTGTTTTAAGCTTCAATTATGGGCAAAGTTTTT
>CAZXGX010000041.1:0-16294 GCA_964640475.1 uncultured Candidatus Bathyarchaeia archaeon | reverse complement strand
TCGCCGCCTGCTAATCCGCCGAATGTATCACCGATTGCTGTTGTCCAGAGTATGTGTGCTGTTTCTGGGGCATCGTTGTATTCTGCTAACAGGTTATCGGGTGTTGTTACCCAGCTTCCTGAAACAGAGTACCATTCACGAAGTTGTGAATCAATTGGTCTGCTCCAGTATTCAGATGGCAATGCATGACCTGGATAGGTTGCTATTGCTTCTTCCTGGACTATTAACTCATAGATGTCACTGTCACTCTCGAGATAATATCCCGCATTATAGACATATGACCATGTAGTATAGCTAAATCCAGTATAGTTGTACCAGCATGCATCGAAGTGGCATTGTAATTTGTATGTGCCTACCTGATCAGGAGTAAAACTATAACCCACTGTACCAGTAGACCAAGTCGTCAATGGACCAATAGTGGTTGTTACACCTTCGGGGTCAGTGATCAATAGAGTAACGTTCCAGCCGTCACCGTCTGCATTTAGGAAGTTAAGTAAACCCAAGTTAATCAGGGTCGTTTGACCGACACCAATCGGGTTTGGTATAGCTTCAATGAAAGGATAAGTTACAACGTCATAATCGCCTGCGACAGCAAAGTTTGGTAAAGTTAGCATTGAAATTGCGATTGTTGCTATTAGCAATATTGAAAATGCTGTTGTCTTATTTTTAATTCTTAAAGTTTTCATTTTTTCTCCTCTTTCTGTGACAGGTACGTTTTGAATTTGCTAATAAGTCCATTTTCCCCAAACATACCCAAATCTATACCAAATGCTTACCAAATATTTACCAGATCATAGTGAAATAATTAAAAAAATAAACTTATCACATGAAAAAGTATTTAAAACATTCCAATTTCTTACTTTTTTATAAAAATTTTTATACAAATTGTATAATTTGATCAGTTATTTTCTAAAGTGAGAAAGAAAACATTCACTTTTCAGCTTTTAAGCTATCGAAAACTAACAGCGACAAACTTTTTCTTTATAATATTATCACCAAAAACGGATTTTACTTAAAAAAGTATAATGAAAAGATTAACATACTTCCAAGTTTAAAAGGTTGATTTAAAGGAGAGAACAATTGCAAAACAAAATGGAAATTGATGACACTGACGTAAAAATTTTAAGAACTCTATTAAAAGAATCTAGAACAAGCTTCACTGAAATAGCAAAAAACTGCAAAATAAGCGTTGCCGCTGTAAGAATGAGATACAAAAACTTATGGAAAACAGGCATAATAGTTGGCGAAATTATGCAAGTGAATCCATACAGTCTAGGATACAAATGCATTGCAGACTTAGGCATAATTGCTGAAATAACAAACGAAAAAAAAGTAATCGATTTCTTAAAAACTAGACCTTACATTTTACATGTACTGAAAGATTTTGGGAAATACAATCTTGCAGTAAAAGTAAGTCTATCAAACATGGATGAGTTTGCATCTATTCTAGATGATTTGGAATCTTACCCACTTATCAAACAGGTTGATACAATGATTTGGGCAGAAGTAGTTAACATGGATCATGCGGAAAATTTGATATTAGGATCACATGTCAACGAAAAACCCTATAATTCTTCATTGACTAATGAACGGGAATTTGCTGAGATTGATGAAACCGATAGAAGGATTGCAGAAATCTTAAGCCAAAAATCTCGAAGGCCATTTAAAAGAATTGCTGAAGAGATAGGAATTTCTACAAAAAATGTCATACAAAGATACAGAAGACTAAAAGGACCAGTTCTTAAACTTTCAACTATACAAGTAGATCTAAAAAAGCTTGGATACAATGCAATAAGCAATATTTTCATAAAAGTGGCAAATAAAAGCCAATTACCAAGTATATGTCAAGAACTATTTTCTATGCCTAACCTGATAGTTTCAATAAGACTAATAGGATCATATGATTTACTAGTTATCTTCGCCTTAGAAGACTTTGAGAGCCTCTTTAACCTTAAAGAGAATATAAACAAAATTTCAGGCTTAGAAAAAATGGACCTATATATCAACCGTAGTTTTCCGGCATGGCCATTAAATATGTTCTATCAGCTTCTAAATGAAAGAGTTTGCTGAGGCTCGTAAATTAAGGAGAGATTGCAATTTACGGACCTACTACAATCGCTTAAGTAGTATAGTCAGAGCCTTTTCAGCCTCTTTCATTATTGTAAAAGGGCAAAAAACTGTGAACCCAATTTTGGGATGCAAAGATATCCTCTGCCGCTTTTTCCCCTTGTTACTCGCTGAAATTGACTTGCGCTAGTATTTAATTTTTTTTCCAAATTCTAAATTATTGAATACAAATTGGTGCTTTTTTCGTTTTTTACATTACAAAGTATGGTTAACTCATTTGAGAAGTAAGCTGCAAAGTGAAAAATTAATAAATAGGTAACTGATAAAAATTAAGTAATGACCAATAGAAAAAAAATAGACCTAACGGATTCAAAAATTATAAAGATTTTACTAGGTGAATCTAGAACCAGTTTTACCGACATTGCAAAGGAATGCAACATAACAATTGGTGCCGTTAGAATGAGATATAAAAACATGGTTAAAGCAGGCATTATTAATGGTCAAATAATGCAGATTAATCCACAATGTCTAGGTTACCGATGCATTGCTGACATTGGAATAATAACTTCAATAGAGAACGAGAAAAAAGTAATGGAGTTTTTAAAAACTCGAACCTATATTCAGCACATAATAGGATTATTTGGGAAATACAATATCGGAGTTAAAGTCGCATTAAAAGACGTTAACCAATTAACTAAAATTATTGAAGACTTAGAATCAAATTCTTCGATAAAACGCGTTGAAGCCATGATTTGGGCTGACGCAGTAAACATGGATCACATTGAGAATTTAACAATCAAGCCAGCACCTCTAGGCAATCAGACCAAGCAAGTAATAAACACAACAGCAGTCGTTGATGAAGATATAGATCTTGATGAAAAAGATCGGCAGATAGCCATTATACTTGCTATGAATGCACGTATGCCATTTAAGAAGATTGCTGAGAAGTTAGGAATTTCAACAAAAAATGTTATTCAACGTTATAATAAGCTTCGTGGAAGACTATTAACACTATCAGCGATAACTGTTGATCTAAATAAACTTGGATATAACGCTATGGCGCACCTCTTTCTTAGAGTAAGTAATCGTAGTAGAATGCCAGAAGTTTACGCTCAAGTTTTAAAAATTCCAAATATGATAGTGGCAATAAGATTAATCGGATCATATGATTTATTTGCAATAGCAGTGCTTGAAGATTTCAATGATGAATTTAGATTAAAATCAGAATTACGAAAGATTCAAGAAATTGAAAAAGTGGACACATTCTTAAATCCGACTTTTAAGGCATACCCGTTGAATCTTTTTAACTCTCTACTTTAAAAAAGTATAAGAAAGAGCTTTCAACATAAAAAACTAAAGGAAACGGAATCATTTACTTTTGCTATTTCTAGTTAGTATACATCAAAACCTCTTTATTAGAAACTTTTAAAAACCCAATGGCTGCATACAAGGTTTACCAAAAAATATGGGTAGAATAGTAATAGACCAAATTATGGCGATGTTTGAAGGGTAATCTTATTTGAAAAAGCCACTTAAAATAGATGAAACTGACGCTAAGATATTACGTCGACTTCTAAGAGAATCCAGAACAAGTTTTACTGAATTAGCAAAAATATGTGATATTACTGTTGGCGCAGTTAGAATGCGGTATAAGAAGCTTTGGAGAGTAGGCATCATTACTGGAGAAATAATGCAAGTTAACCCTCAAAGTTTAGGGTATAACTGCATTGTCGATATTGGTGTTTTAACAAAGGTTGAAGATGAAGGTAAAGTAATTGAGTTTTTAAAAAGTCGGCCATATGCTCAATACATTATTGGAGTTTATGGAAAATACAATTTATCTCTTAAAGCTGCATTGACGGATATGCAACAGTTGGCAGTTATTTTAGAAGATCTGGAAGCAAATCCCCTGATCAGACAAGTGGATACTATGATGTGGAGTGAGATGGTAAATTTTGATCACCCAGAAAACCTTACAGTTCTTGCTTCCAATACTGAAGCTAGCTATTTATCTAATGGTTATTGCCCCATGGCAACTAGGCAACCTGTAGAGATGGACGTTATTGATCGAAAAATAGCACGAATACTCTCGATTCATTCAAGAACTACATTTAGAAAGATTGCTGAACAAACAGGTATTTCCACAAAGAACGTTATTCAAAGGTATAGAAGACTACGTGGAACTGTTTTGACACGCTCCACAATAACAGTTGACTTGAGAAAACTTGGTTATTTAGCAAGTTCTTTTGTTTTTGTAAAAGTCTCAAATAGAAGTAAATTACAAGAAATTTACAGTCAGATAATGCACATTCCTAATTTGATATTAGCTGTCAGGATTATCGGTGTTTACGATTTAGCTGCTATTGTAGCTTTACAGAATTTTAATGGCCTTTTCCAATTCAAAGACCAGATTAGAAAAATTCAAGGCATAGAAGAAGCAGAGTTTTACTTAGGACCAAATGATCAAAGCTTTCCGTTAAATATGTTTCAATCATTACTATTCTAAATTAAGCAACACAGGGCTGTCTCTGCAGAAAGCTAAAGCTAAAAATTATGATTTAAAAAATAATCAAATAATGAGAAGTTGTTAGTCTTCTTCACCTAGTTTTCGCTCTTTGATTTTAAGCGAGTTTTCTTCTCCATCGCTGATTACTCTATAGGAGTCAATGAGTTTAGATCTATGTAGGAACTTCTTGGATAATATCCTCAAGTATTTTTTTGATACAGCTTCGCCTTCACCTTTTACTGTGATTACGTTGGATTCATTGCTTACATCTGCGCTAGTTTTTTCTTTAAGGAAATCAGAGAATTTTTGCACTATATCTTTTTCTTCGCTTTTAATTTCTGAAGCGTTTATTTTCATTTCAACCATATTTTGTTCACCTCGATTGAATCGCGCTTAATATACTGTTTTAAGCTCTCTTGTTCATAGCTGCTCTACTGATAAATTTTCCGCTTACTTGTGTCAGTTCGCCCGTCGAGTCATTATCACCGCTTACGCTCTGCGACTCTAAAGCTCATCATCCGAAAACTGTTAAAGCAAAGCTAAGCATAAGACTCTTACGGGTAAAACCAAGTAAAATCTAAATCAGTCTTTAGGAGTGTAAGGCATGGATGTTTTAGAAGCAATTCAAAAAAGAAGAAGCATCAGGCAATTTAAGAAAAACGAGTTATCTGAGGAGCTTGTTGAAATAATAGTTGAAGCGGCAAGAATGGCGCCGTCTGCAGGAAATGGTCAACCGGTTGATCTTGTAGTTGTTAAGGATCAGGGTAGAAAGGAACAGTTGTCTTTGGCAGCTTTTGGTCAGAAGCAGATAATGCAAGCACCTGTTGTCTTTGTTGTCTGTGCAGACGAGAAACGCGCAGCTGAAAAGTATGGTGAGCGAGGAAGGAAACTTTACTGTATTCAGGATACTGCTGCTGCAACAATGAATATTATGTTGAGTGCATGCTCTTTGGGTTTAGGTACATGTTGGATTGGAGCGTTTAAAGAAAATGAAGTTAAAGAGGTTGTAAATGCACCTGAAAACATGCGTCCCGTTGTTATGATTCCAATTGGTTATCCCAATGAATCCCCACTGCAAAGAAGCCGCAGACCCCTAGATGAGATTGTGCACAAAGAGACTTTTTAGCCTGATTGCTTTTTAAAGAATCACAGGTGTCGTTATATCGTTTTTTGGTATTTTTTATTTGTATAGTGTTTTGTGCCAGCCGCATTGATGGCAGTCAAACTTTTTAGTTTTCAAATCGACACTTAGTCTGGAATCGCATGATGGACAACGCATACCCTTTCACCTTTCTCCTCAAACATTTGTTTCTTGATTATCTTGAATTATTAAATAATATAATAATTGTTTATTCCCAAAGCTGATACATTATAGTTTTTTACCACAAAAGTTTTTATGGAACCCTCCATTTTTTGAGTGCCATTGGCGGGTGAGTGGATTCTCCTACCCGTTCCGCCAAAAAAATAAAACCCGGGAGTATGGAGAAGTTGCACTTGAAAATACGTACGAAATATTTAGCATTAATTGGAATGTATGCTGCACTTTATGCAGCGCTTGTACTTGTTCTTCCAGGATTATCATATGGACCCATTCAAGTTCGAATAGCAGACTCATTAGTTGCAGTGGTTCCCCTGCTTGGTTTGCCAGGTGTCTTGGGACACACTCTTGGTGTTTTTATTGCTAACCTTTTTTCTCCTGCTGGACCAATTGATTTACTTAACACGATTCCATCGTTTGCAATGGCTTTTGTTGTTTATTTTGTTTACAAAAGAACTGACAATGATTATACAGTAATTGGTACCTGTAGCGTTTATTCAGTTATTTTAGGAGCAACAGTTGGTTGGATGCTATCATTCCTGTATGGATATCCCTTGCTTGCCACTATTGCTTACGTTGCTCTTGGAAACATTCTTGCAAGCGTAGTGCTTGGATGGCCACTATTTAAGCTACTAAAGAAAACAGGTATTTTCCAGAAGCTGTTTCCAAAATAGAGGCAAGTGATAAAGGCACATGAAACAAATAAAAAAATGCGTAATCGTTCTCAGCGGTGGACCAGACTCCGCCACAGTAGCTTACTGGGCAAAAAAACATGGATACAGTATTTATCCAATAACTTTCAAGTATGGACAAATCGCCGTAAAAGAAACTGAATCAGCCCAAAAAATCGCGGAAAACTTGGGAACAAACATAAAAATTATTGACCTTACAGCTCTCAAAGACATTTTTAGTGACTCAACAGCACTTGTTAACCGAGACATTCCGTTAACCGCTGAATTTAGTGCACCAATTATTGTTCCCTTCCGCAATGCTATTTTTCTTTCCACAGCCGTTGCTTACGCAGTTACTGTTGGAGCAAAAAAAATCTTCTACGGAGCCCAAGGCTCAGATGAAGCATTCTACCCTGATTGCAGGCGCGAATTCTATGAAGCATTTGAGAAGGCATCAAGACTAGGGACTTGTGAAGAAATCAGTATAGAAGCACCATTCTTTGATGGGAAAAAGTCTGATCTGCTTAAGATAGGTGTGGAACTGGGTGTACCTTTTGATCAGACATGGTCGTGCTATCTTGACGGTGCCAATCATTGCGGAAAATGTGAATCCTGCGTTAACCGTAAAAAAGCCTTCAAAGAAGCAGGTATATCAGATCCAACAAAATACGAAGTTTAAAACGAAAACACATGTTGACTGGTTCCTGTGGCTATTTTGAGAGGTTTCTGAGGCTCTGTACAGAACCTAAGGAGAAAAGGCTGTTCCCAGTTTATGCACTCGATTTTTAAAGAGAGAACTTTTATCAGAGCCTCAGTCCTCTTTTGCCCGTTTTTATTTTAAGGTTAAATTTGGAAATATTGGTTTGTGTGTGTATATTGTTACGGTCACTAATTTGAGCAAGGGGTATTCCAGAAAAAGTGGCTAAAGTAAACATTTTTTCTAAATTGAGTCTTAATTCAGATTCTGATTTCATAACTCATTAAACCCGAATTTTGCAATAATGCTTCAGGGAAAAAAATGCCTCAAGTATCAAAAGAATCAGCAAGTCAAACAGTAATAAATTACCTAAAAAAAGAAAAGTGCACTGACAAAGTTGATGTAGCCATGGTTGAAGAAAAAACCGACTGCTTCATCGTCCGAGGAATTACTCCAATTGATCTTGAAGGACACCAATGGGCAGAAAGATTCACTGTAGTTGTAGATAGTAAAGGTAAAGTAAAATCAACAGACTACGCCTTACTCTAAACAAATTTCTTAAAATCACTTTTCAGAATTTTTTAGCAAGCGAAAAAACCTTTTTAGCGCAAATGCATAAATACTAAACTATGAGCAAATAGTGCTATTTATCTTAATGGAGAAAAAAACGTATGGTTTCATTAAGAGCATTAGGACCCTCATTAGTACGAATAACAGTAGCAGGAGCCGTTGGTGCAGCTTTACACGTTGGCCAAGGAGACTGCGATTTAATTGATGCAAAAGCCGTTGAATTTTCAAGAGCAATTCTAAAACAAACAGACATTGAAGGCGAAGTCATTGCCTGTGAAGGCCCAAAAGATCATGCACCTGCCTTTGAACGTAGAGAAAAAGTCGGCACAGGACAAGGACCATGCTTAGAATTCGTTGTTGACCCAGTTGACGGCACAACAGCAGCCAGCAAAGGCAGAAAGGATGCAATATCAGCATTAGCATGCGCCCCAAAAGGATGCTTTCAAGTACTTCCTGACGACGGCTACTACTTTAAAATTGCCACTGATTACAATAGCATTGGTAAATTATCAATGGAGATGAGCACAGAAGAAATTGTGCGCACCATAGCCAAAGCAAAGAACATGCCGCTTGAAAATTTTACTGTAATTATGCTTGAACGTGATCGACATTCGGAAATTTTAAAATGCTTAAGAAGACTCGGCGTAAGAATTTTCCTTATCCCAGATGGCGACATAGCCGCAGCAGTAGTGGCCGCCACTCCGCAATCAGGTGTTGATCTGCTCATCGGTGCAGGTGCAGGACCAGAAGCAACAATTGCTGCAACCGCAGTAAAATGCCTTGGCGGAACAATGCTAGTAAAAGTTTGGAATCCAAACAACGATACTGAACGCATGGAACGCCTAAAACAAGTGGGAATAGACGTAAACAAAACCTACACCGAAAACGAGTTAGCAAAGGGTAACGAATTGGTTTTTGTGGCTTCAGGCATAACTAAAGGTGAACTTTTAGATGGTGTACGTTTACTTCCAGACGGTGCAACTGTATGCTCAATTTGTATGCGATTGCCTAGCGGAACCATTGAGAAATCTGAAACGACTTTGCGTTTTAAGGGGCATCCAGTCTATAAACAATTAACCCCATAAACTCTTTCTTTTTTAGAGCAACATAAACATTAATTTCACTTATTGCATTTCCGGTTATAGTAACTGCATAAGTGATCTGCCAACAAGCTAGAAAGTATTAAATGCGAAACAGTAACACTTGGACTGCAAGGGAAAAGATATGCTTAAAATCAACTATGTAGCGATAGTTGCAGGTATAATCGCGTTAGCTAGTTTATTTTTGCCATGGTTCGTTGTAAACTTAAATCTAACTACGACTGAGACAGAAGTAAAATTCACTGCTTACCTCTATCAGATAGTCGGCGCATCAAACGGTGTTTCACAAACAACCCCTATTAGCATATGGTTTGGATGGGCAGTCATTGCATTCATGATAATCGCTGCTGTTTGTGCGTTCGCTGGAAGTTTTCTCGCGGGTAAAAAAGGAAAGCTACTGATCTACATCACAGGCATCTTAGCCATCTTATCAATAGTTGTTTTTGCCGTGGGCTTATTTACAAGCGATTTCACAGGCAAAGAAGGCTTTGAATATACATTAAGTTATTTCACAAACAACCTTGGCTTGTCTAATGAACAACTCGATAGTAACCGTACATCTGTTTGGTCGATTGATACTATAGGTTATGGTGTCTGGCTTGCCTTGGTAGCTGCAATAGTAGCTTTTGCCGCGATAATAATTCATAATGTAGGTAAAGTCCCTTCGCAGTAAAACTAATCGGGATACTAAAACTCGTAATTTTTTTTCCTATTTTTCACAAGCTTAAGCATAAGTGTAGTGTAGCTGAAGATTTGAAACAGCATTACTTTTTTTAAGGTACAACGACAATGTCTCTATAAGGTGTAAAGTCTTTGAATAATTTTAATCAAAAGTATCTCGTCTACATCAAAATTAGCCCTAATATGGCTGCTAAACTCTATGAACCCTTAATGGAATTTAGTGAGCAACCAATAGATGGAGTAAAGCTTGAAGAAGCATACCAAGTATTTGGTGAATGGGATTTTGCTATTCTATTTCAGGCTGACACTAACGCAAATGCGCTGCATTTTGTAGGAGATAAAATTCGCTTAGTAGAAGGCGTCTTGGAGACTTTTACGATTCCTCTAACATCAATAAAAAATTACCGTAAATAATAATTTTATAAATTTTTTTATTTCTCATGATAAGGGTTTGCTGAGGCTTCATAGGAATATGGAGAAAGGAAATTTAAACTCGAACAATCGCTATGCATGTAAATAAAGGAAGCCTTTTCAGCCCCTCTAAACAAACAGGGTTCATTTTAATCTCTCCCCGTGCATAGCCGAGTTAGTTATTAATATACAAGTGTTGGTTTGTTTCCTACCGACAAGAATTCAGGTTTTTTGTAGGTTGTGCCACTACCAACATAACTATATTCCATTAATTGTCATTTATCACAGCCTAACAGTTGCCACGGAAGGTTTGTTAGGTGGAGTACTCAAAATACGAAATTCAATCTCTTGCAAACTTGGGATTAAACTCTGTAGAGATAAGAGTTTACTTATCTTTATCAAAGTATAGAAAAGCTAGTGTGGCTTCGATTTCTAAAGTGTTGAATATTAGCAGGTTTGAAGCCTATAAAAGTCTCATTCGGCTTTACGATTTGGGATTAATTGAAGAGGTTTTTGGTAATTCTATGCTGGTTAAAGCTGTTTCAACTCAGCAAACTCTAAAAATACTACGTGAAAAAATGATTGATACCTCAAGTAAATTAAAGATTGATATTGAATCGTTAATGGCTAATATAAAAATGGTTAATGAGTCACGTATTACTGACAGCAAATTTATCCTAATCCCAAAAAAGAACACGTTGTTAAAAAAAGTAATAAAGACAGTTGGCAAATGCCGAGAAAACGTTGATTTTATTGTGTCTTGGAAACGGTTCGACAGTGCACGTACGTGCTTTCCTGATGATTTTAATTTTACTGCAAAGTGCCGTTGTATTTTGGAGCAGCCTTTAAGAACTGAGGATTTTGAAATAATAAGGAAAGTTAGAAGTTTAGGTACAGAGATAAGATTTGTCCCTAATCATCAAGATGTAGCATTAGGAATATTTGATAGAAAAGAAATGGTTATCGTTGAGAATCCTGATTTGAATAAAGAGTCTTCAACATCTCTATGGACTGATAATGATAGCATTTTGACTATTGCAAAAATCTATTTTGAAAATCTATGGCAAACTGCAACAGAAAAACCGCTTCTAATTAACTAATAACAACTCTTTCAATCGTCAATTATTTCAATCATAGATTTTCCACAGCATTCAGGCGGTTTCTCAACGTTTCGTTTAGCATCACCAGTTTTCAAAAAAAATAAGTTAACAATGAACACATGCTCATAAAAAATACCAGCCACCCTATTGAGGATTCAGAAACAATGAGCCCACTAATATCAAAACCACAAACCTACTAAGAACAGACTACAAAAGCAGAAAATTTGCCAACCGCTTTAATCACTTTAAGAAGGATACTTCTTTTCCTCGACAAGATTTCCATAAATTGTTATGAGAACAGCATTGCCGTTTATAGAAACCACCTTGTGCCTACGCCTGATGTTGTAGAATCTGCTGAACTGCTCAGGCATGTGTAGAACTATTTCATCTTTGGTTTTCTTGAAGGGAATTGTATCTTTGAAACAGGCGACTTCTTTCCACTCAGACATTTCCTGCCAGCTACCCCAATAGTTGTGGGTCCAAGGCAGCTTTGATCGCATTTTTTTCCAATTTTAATGATAAAAATAAAGAGAATGCATAAAACAAACATTGCAGTTGCTAAAATATACGCGACTACCAGAAACTTTTAATTGGCATTACAACATAGCAACTTTAGCGATTATTCGCTCAGCTACTTTTACGAAAGCAGCACTTCTTTTTTGTTATTGTAAGGAATTTCTTATAAGGTAGTACCACCTATTAATTTTCTGGCGCAGTTTAAATGCAGACAGTAAAAGTTACAAGAAAAGGGCAGACAACCATACCCTCAGAAATAAGAGAAAAACTCGGCATAAAAGAAGGCGACGCCCTAGCAGTACAAGCCACCGACAAACACATAATTTTCACGCCAGTACCCACATTAGAGGATATGTGCGGAATATTCGCTGGACACGCAGACGTCGCCCAACTGAAAAAAGAAATCGATAAAGTGCGAGAGGATTACTAGCATTTGAAACAACTGCTAGACACACGATTTCTTATAGAATACCATTATTCCCAAGACCCAGCCATTCGAAAGAAAACTCTCCAAAAACTAAAAGAGCTAACTCAAAACAGCAACGGAATAATCCCAACCATAGTTGTTCTCGAAACTATCCAAATAATTGCCCAAAGAGAGGGCAAAGAGAATGCGGAGATGGTTTATCTCTGGCTGACTACAATGGGAATAAAAATCGAAAGTCTAAGTCCTTCCATCGCTAAAGAGGCAGGCATTCTAAAGAGCATCTACAAGCATCTGCCAGTTGGCGACTGCATCATCGCCGCAACAGCAATAAAAAACCAAGCAAAAATACTCACAGACGACCCACACTTTGACACCATAAAAGAAACCAAAAGAACCTGGCTATAATCTACTGCCAATGCATGCTAATATGGATACAACAAGGTTGCGAAGAGCCAATAAAGCGGCCTCACAACCCCATTTTTTACAGGACTACTGATGGGGCCGGTAACTTTGGGCGATAAATCTTCTTATTAATGTTCGGGATACTTTTGATGTAGGCAAAAAAGATGGTGAGAATCGGGTGAAAGCGGTTTACTATGACCCAAGAGTGTTATTTCAAGATTTTTTCAATTAAAAATTTTTTAAATTCTTTTAATTTTTCATAATTTTCTTTGGTAGTTGGAATAGGCGGTCGTATTAGTATTAGATCTTTTATCAACGCTATTTCCTCTATCAGCCTATTCTTTTCTTTGAAGTGATTAGTATTCGTTTTTTCAAGTATATGACAAGAACATGGTAATTTTTCCTCGGGTTTTCTATTGGCTTAAGAATGCAATCTCTATTTACTGTTTTATTCTTCTTGCGACTTCCACTCATTGTAAATGGAATAATTAAAAAAATAGGCTTACTTTTGGCTTCTCTATTACATTCGCTTATTCGTCTCTCTATATTTTCTTTTAGCATTTTGACTATTGCAAAAATCTATTTTGAAAATCTATGGCAAACTGCAACAGAAAAACCGCTTCTAATTAACTAATAACAACTCTTTCAATCGTCAATTATTTCAATCATAGATTTTCCACAGCATTCAGGCGGTTTCTCAACGTTTCGTTTAGCATCACCAGTACAAGATAGATCGTATTCGGTTCTGACTTTTTTACTGCAACGAGTGCATTGGAAGATGGGCATGTGTTTGGATAAGGCATTTGAGTTAGATTAGCTTTTTGCTGTTGCCAACTAATATAGAGTGTATTTTAAGCAATGAAGACATGCTGAAAATTGAAGTGTTAAGGTCAGATAATTGGATATCGCTTATAGAACCACTTCTTGGCGAACTCAACAACTATGAAATATGAACCAACCAATAATGCAAGAACTAAATAGAAAGTTAGCGGTGGCTCAACCAATCCGAATAAAGTACCCAATGGCGTAAATGGTAAAATCAAATTGAAGAGCACAACACTAATAGTACTTAAGATCAGCAATTTGCTTGGTCTACTTTTATAGAATGGTGTTTTTGTTGTTCTAACTGCGAAAATAATTAGGGTTTGTGTGGCAAGGGATTCCATAAACCAAGCAGTCTGGAATAACGATGCAGTAGCGTTGAATATATACAGCATTATGAAGAACGTTATGAAATCGAATATAGAGCTTAAAGGACCAAAAAACACCATGAATCTACGGATGTAAGGTATATCTAGTTTTTTTGGTTTCTCAACATATTCAGGATCTACGTTATCCATAGGTATAGTTGCCTGTGAAAAATCGTATAGAACGTTATTCAAAAGAATTTGTACAGGCAACATCGGAAAGAAAGGCAAGAAAATTGAAGCTATGGCAACGCTAAACATGCCACCAAAATTTGAGCTTGTCCCCATAACAATATATTTTGTTGTGTTGCCGAATGTTTTTCGGCCTTCTAAAACGCCTTCGTCTAATACGGTTAAGTCATTTTCTAGAAGTATGATGTCCGCGGATTCTTTTGCTACATCAACTGCGTTATTGACTGATATACCTACGTCTGCTGTTCTTAATGATGGAGCATCGTTGATACCGTCGCCTAAAAAGCCAACAACATTACCGTTGTTTCTAAGGGCAATCATTATGCGGTCTTTCTGGGCAGGAGTTACTCTTGCGAAGATTGTTGTTTTCTCAACTACTCTTCCTAAAGCATCGTCGTCAATTTGAAGCATATCACTACCAAGCACAACACCTTTAACTTTGAGTCCTAGGTGTTCGCATGTTTTTCTTGTAACCAGTTCGTTGTCGCCTGTGAGAATTTTTAGTTCTATCCCAGCTTTGTTTAACAGCCTAATTGACTCCTTTGCACTCTCTTTTGGAGGATCAACAAACGCTACAAATCCCAGAAACACCATGTCGGATTCATCATTTACTGAATAAACAGACTTTTCTTCGCGAACCTTCTTGTATGCAACACTTAGAACCCTAAAGCCTTCTGCGCTAAGTTCAGTATACTTTGAAGTAATTTTTTCCTGAATCTCCGATGTAAGATCTATTATTTTATCTAGGTTTTCACAAAAGGAACAAGACTTAGCGATTTCTTCAGGTGCCCCTTTAGTAATTAGGAATCTTTCGTTTTCCTGTTCAACCACTACTGAAACACGTTTTCGTGTAAAATCAAAAGGTATCTCATCAATTTTTCTGTAACCTAAAACATTGATATCACGATACCCAAGTATTGCTTCGTCAAGTGGGCTTTTTAGTCCTGTTTGATGAGAACTGTTCAAGAAAGAATATAATAATACTTTTTCACTCTCGTTACTTTCCAAGTCAATGTGTAAAATAAGAGTGATCCTGTTTTCTGTAAGTGTACCTGTCTTGTCTGTACATAAAACGTTCATACTCCCGAAATTCTGAATTGATGCTAAACGTTTAACGATTACACCTTTTTTGGACATTGTACGTGCGCCTCTTGAAAGGTTAATGGACAAGATCATTGGCAGAAGTTCTAGAGACATACCTACTGCTAATGCTACAGCAAAAAGAAGTGACTCTAACACGTCACGTTTAAAGAGGGCATTTATGAAGAAGACAAATATAACCAGTAAAAATATAACATTCATTATTAGATAGCCGAATTTTCTTAATCCTCTTTCAAACTCGGTTTCAGGGGGTTTTACAACCAGTTTCTTAGCTATTTTTCCAAACTCAGTTATAGTTCCGGTTCTTGTTGTAATTGCTTTTCCTGTTCCGCTAACAACTGTTGTACCCATAAAAAGATAATTTTTCCATTCAGAAAGAGATGCTTTTTTTAGTTTTAAGGAGGCAGCTATTTTTTCTACCGGGAAAGATTCACCAGTTAATGCTGATTGATTCAAAAATAGGTCTTTTGCATTAAGTAATCTTGAGTCTGCAGGTATGATGTCTCCTGCTGAAAGAAGCATAATGTCTCCTGGAACTATTTCGGAAAGTTTAACTTCGGTTTTAATTCCGTCTCTAAGAATTGTTGCTGTAGTTGCAACTTTGCTTTTTAGGGCTTCAGCTGCACCTTCAGCTCGAGATTCCTGATAGGATTCAAGTATTACGCTTATTAAGACTATTGAAAAAATAATTGCTGCGTTTACATGTTCACCTAAAATTCCAGAGATCAAACCTGCAATCAACAGTATGATTACAAGGGGATTACTGAGATGTGAGAGAAATTCGATAATTGCTGTTTTCTTTTTCCTTGTATCAAATTCGTTGTATCCGAATTTTTCAATTCGTGCTGTTGCCTCCTCAGTGGATAGGCCATGTTGTGTTGTGTCTAGTCTTAATAGAAGTTCATCAATGGGCAGATTTACAAGTTCATCGTTTGTTAGATTTGAGGATGAAGGAATAGTAGTGTTTGCTTCCGCTTTGGAAGCATTGTGAATGGCTTTCAACATCATTTTCCCCCAACATAAACCCTCTAACCTAATTTAGTAAAGCGTAAATGAGGTTATTTTGTTTATATTAGTTTCGTAAAAAGAAAACGCTATAGGATGAAAATTTGCATTAAAGTAATTTACTATGTTAGGATTTATTGGGTAAGTAAATACAATTAAATAAGAAAATAAAAGATTGCTTTTGTAACCCGTTTTTTGCTATAATTGCCATGTGATATTGGGCTTTGACGTATACCTGAGTTTCTATGTTCTCCTTGCTCCTCCAATTAAGCACTTACGTGCGAAATTTTTACTTAGGAGGTGATCCGGCCGCAGGTTCCCCTACGGCCACCTTGTTACGACT
>CAZXGX010000040.1:0-16323 GCA_964640475.1 uncultured Candidatus Bathyarchaeia archaeon | reverse complement strand
ACACACTCTACCGCCTCAAAAAGAACGGCGTCGCCCCAGCAGCCATGATAAACAAGGAAACCGAAACCATCGTCGCAGTCGGCGCAATCATCAGCGAAATCCCATTCGTAGACAAGGTTGATGTCAGCAGAATCAAAACAGGCGACAAAATCAAAGTAGAAGACGATTTGGTTTCAATACCTTAACTTTCCCTTGTTGTTGGGTTGATTATTGTTATGTTGTGGGTTTGGAGTTTTTTGAAGTGTTCTTCGTCGTTGGTGTAGATGGTTGGGGCAGATTCTGCTGCTGATGCGGCGATTAAGGCGTAGTTTACGGGGATATTGTGTTTGGTTGCCCACTCGACTGCGTTCTGGCAGGCTTCTTTTGAAATCGGAAGGTAAGCGACATGTCTTGAGTTGAGCAGTGTAGCCATTCGTTCCTCTGCAGCGTCTTTGTTTAGCATCCCTTTTAATACTGTGAAGACCTCTGCGATTATTGTGGAGTTGACGGCTAAGTAGTGGTCTAGTTGACCTCGAAGTCCCTTGTCTAGCAGGGTGAGGCATTTTTCGTGTCTCTCACAGTCGGGATAATCCTTTATCAGGGCGTAAACTAAAATGTTTGAATCCACTAACGCAAGGAGCTTCAATTTTGAGGCGTTTATTCTTCCCACATTGTTTCTTCCATGAATTTCTCGAGTTCTTCAGGTGGAATGTAGTGTTTGATTTTGGCTGGTTTATGAAGTATTTGCCAGAAGGGGTCGTCTTCAACTTTTTCTGATGTGAAATCTAGGATTTCGACTTTGAAGCTGTGGCTGTCGAGGGTTTCGATGATTACGGTGTCACCTGGTTTTAGGTGGGTTTTGGCTCTGGTTTTTTTGTCGATGACTATGCGATGTTTTTGATCCACGGTTGATGTCGCCATATTTTTCCCACCATATTATCCCACATATTCGTAAATAAAACTTCTGCTATCCATCACGGTTTTTCTGTTCGTTTTTTGTATGGTGGGCTTGCTTTTACAATTTTTAAATCAATTTTACTTTTTATTTATATGAATCAGAAATCAGAATTTGTACGTAGAAAAACCGACACATCCAAGATTAAGAAAGGCGAAACCATCAAAATACTCGGCTACTCAGTGAAGCAACTGTAAAATAAAAATATAAGACTTGATTAAACATAAGAAGGAAATGTTACAAATGAACGAAGCACGACCAATCATCCTGAAAATCGGCGGCTCAGCCATAACAGATAAAACAGAGGAGGCAGCCCCGAGAACAGATATAATAAACCGCTTAGCAGAAGAAATTAAAAGAGCAGACTTAGACAATCTAATTGTTGTACATGGAGGCGGCAGTTTTGGTCATCCTACTGCAGCAAGATACGGCATAAAGGATGGATACAAACAAGATCCGACACAAAAGTTTGGTTTCGCTGAAACCCATCATATGATGACTGTACTTAACGGATTAGTAATGGATGCACTTATTATGCATGAAGTTCCAGCAGTTAGTGTTGCACCATCAAATTGTTTTATCACAGAAAACGGTAAGGTCAAATATTTTGACGACACAACCCTAAAAGCTATGGCAAAACTAATTTTTACCCCTGTTATGTACGGCGACGTTGTTATGGATGACAAGATGGGCTTTACAGTTCTTTCAGGCGATCAACTAGTCACATATTTAGCTTTAAAATACAAAGCTGAAAAAATCGTTATAGGTGTTGACACTGATGGATTATTTGATGCAGACCCTAAAACTAAGCCAGATGCAAAACCATACAAACACTTGAATTTAGCAGAGTTAAAACAAATTCAGCCAAAACTTGGTAAAGCCACAGGAACTGATGTGACAGGTGGAATGGCGGGTAAAATCGCTGAATTAATTCCAGCTGTTGAAGCAGGTATTCCAGTTACAATTACAGGAGCCACAAAAGGCTTATCTATTTACAGAGCCTTAACAGACCAAAGTGTGTTAGGCACTGTAATAGAGAAGACGTAAGATGGCCCAGAAAACTGAAAGAAGAAAAGCTGAACATATACGAATCTGTCTTGAGCAGAAGGCTCAAGCGAAAAAAGTAACAGCAGGTTTTGAGGACATAACCCTTGTCCATCGTGCACTGCCAGAAGTTAATCGAAAGGGAATTAACCTTTCAACTTCTTTTTTAAACAAAAAACTTAATGCCCCATTGATTGTTGGTGCTATGACAGGTGGTACCGAAGAAGCCATTCCAATAAACGCAGCCATCGCTGAAGCTGTAGAAAAACTTGGATTAGGCATGGGATTGGGAAGCCAAAGAGCAGCAATCGAAGACCAAAAATTAGAAAAAACCTACGCGATAGCACGTAAAATGGCTCCTAACGCATTCTTAATCGCAAACATCGGCGGCGTGCAACTCGTTAATGGTTACGGCATTAAAGAAGTAAAGAAAGTAATTGAAATGATTGACGCAGACGCAGTAGCTATTCACCTAAATGCGTTACAGGAAGCTGTTCAACCTGAAGGACAAACCAACTTCAAAGGGGTACTATCCAAAATAGGTGAAATCGCAGGCGAAGTTGACAAACCAGTAATTGTTAAAGAGACAGGTGCAGGTATCTGTGCTGAGGACGCTAAAGCACTAAAAGATGCAGGTGTAAAAGCCATTGACGTGGGTGGCGTTGGCGGAACAAGTTTTGCAGCTGTAGAGTATTATCGTGCAAAAACCAGTTTAGGCGCAGCTTTATGGGATTGGGGCAGCCCTACTCTTGCAAGTGTTGTGGAAAATGTCCAATCAACTGAATTGCCGGTAATTGCTTCGGGAGGAGTCCGTTCAGGAATTGATGTTGCTAAGGCTTTGGCACTTGGTGCTAGTCTAGCAAGTATTTCTCAGCCAGTCTTGGAAGAAGCAGTAAAAGGCAGTAGCGAAACTGAAAAGCTTCTTTCAGGGTATATTGATGAATTGCGAAATGTTATGTTTCTTGTTGGCGTACAAAACATCGCCAGTTTAGCGAAAGTGCCCTTGGTGATTTCAGGTAAAACTGCGGAGTGGTTAAAAACCAGAGGTTTCAACATAGAAGGGTACGCTAGAAGAGGAGCATGATAACGCTTGGACATAGAAAAGTTTCTTGAAGAAAAGGCACCCTTAATCGACAAAGCTATTGAGAAGTATATTCCACGTGAGTTCTCTAAGGAGTCAGTTCTTTTCAAGATTAATTCACCAGCGTACAGTTACAACTTGGAGACTATTAATAAGGCAATTGCTGACCCCATTTGGGATATACTAGATCGTGGAGGAAAACGTTGGCGTCCAGCATTATTCTTACTAATCTGCGAAGCACTGGGAAAAAAGGAAGGCTATTGCCTTGACTTCGCAATCATTCCAGAAGTCATCCATAACGGCACTTTAGTAATTGATGATATCGAGGATTCGTCAGAGTTACGTCGAGGAAAACCGTGCTCTTACAAAATCTACGGAATCGACATAGCCGTTAACTTTGGAAACGCCATGTATTATATGCCACTTTTAGCATTAATGGAAAAAAATGTAAATTTACCAGCTGAAATGCTCTGTGACGTTTACGAAGTTTACATTCAAGAAATGATTAACCTGAGCATGGGACAAGCCATGGATATTGCCTGGCACAGAGGTATCGCAAACGCAGATCATCTCGGCGAAGATGATTATTTGCAAATGTGCGCTTACAAGACAGGCACATTGGCACGCATGGCTGCAAAAATGGCGGCTGTCTTAGCAGGCGGAAACAAAGAGCTTGTTGAAAAACTTGGTCGTTTTGCCGAAAGCGTCGGTGTTGCTTTTCAGATGCAGGATGATGTTTTAGACTTAACTGGACAAGAGTTCGCCAAAAAGAAAGGCGGAGTCGGTCAAGATATTACCGAGGGGAAACGAACTTTAATGGTCATTCATACCCTAAAAAAAGCTAACCATGCTGACAAGAAACGACTTATAGAAATACTAAACATGCATACCAGTGACCAGAGACTCCGTGAGGAAGCCATTGCTTTACTGCAGAAGTACAATGCAATTGAGCACACAAAACAGACAGCAGCAAAAATTGTTACTGAAAGCTGGAATGAGGTAGATCGCTTATTGCCTACGCCTGAAGCTAAGGAAAAATTAAAAGCGTTCGCCGAATTCTTGATTAAAAGAAACATGTAATTAGTTTCAGCGAGCGTAAATACATTGACACTTGAACAAGATAACGATCTTAGAGAGATGATTCGAAAAGCTGCTCTTCTTAACGCGGTTTCACATGATGGAAAAGCGCAGGCAGGCGCCATGGTTGGAAAAATTCTTGGAGAAAAACAGGAACTTAGATCCCGCGTTAAAGAACTCTCTAGTGTAATTAACATTGTAGTTAACGAGGTTAACAGTCTCTCAATGGCTGAGCAAAAGGCTATTGTAGAGAAAAATTGGCCTGAAACTCAAAAGAAAGAAAAACCAGAAGAAAAACATCTATCAGCATTACCAAACGCAGATAAATACAAACAGATTGTAACAAGGTTTTCACCTAACCCAGACTGTGTACTACATCTTGGTTCTGCAAGAGCTATTCTTTTAAGCCATGAATATGCACGCCTGTGTAACGGTAAATTCATTTTACGCTTTGAAGATACTGACCCAAAAATCAAGAAGCCCTCACTTGAATTCTATGATAACATTCGTAAAGATTTGAAGTGGCTTGGATGCAAGGTTGACGAAGAGTACATCCAAAGTGACCGCTTACCAATCTACTATGAATATGTAGAAAAACTCGTTGGATTAGGCGCCGCTTACGTCTGTGAATGCCCAGCTGAGAAGTTCCATAAAATAACTCTTGCCCGACAAGCCTGCCCATGCCGTAACTTGCCTGTTTCAGAACAACTTGAACGTTGGCACAAAATGCTGAACGACGGCTACAAAGAAGGCGAAGCAGTTGTACGTGTTAAAACTGAATTGGACCACCCAAACCCGGCAGTTCGTGACTGGCCAGCATTACGTATTATCGATACTAAGAAGTATCCACACCCCCGTGTCGGCAGCAAATACACTCTTTGGCCACTATATAATCTGGCAGCAGGCTTAGATGACCACTTAATGGGAATGACACATATCATCCGAGGCAAAGAACACTTCACTAACATGATACGCCAAAAATACATGTACAAAGCTCTCGGTTGGGAATACCCAGAAGCAATCCACTATGGCAGACTAAAAATCACAGGTGCCTTCTTAAGCAAATCAAAAATTGTTGCTGGAATAAAAGAAGGCATATATCAAGGCTATGATGACCCCAGACTAGGCACTTTTGCAGCGTTAAGAAAACGAGGCATTACTCCTGAAGCAATTAAGAAAATGATTATTGACGTTGGAACCAAATCTAACGATGTTACTCTAAGCTGGGAAAACTTGTTTTCATACAACCGCAAAATCCTTGATGCAAATAGCAACCGGTACTTCTTCGTGTCAGAACCAATCGAGTTGAAAGTAAAACAGTTACCAAAAACTTTCAATGCTAAACTTCCTTTGCATCCTGAAAAACCAGAAAAAGGCTTTAGAGAATACACTATCGTTCCAATAGCTGAAGAGAATTCGGCAAGCTTCTGGATTGCTAAAAAAGATGCCCAAAACATGGAGCAGGGCAAAATAATCAGACTCATGGAGCTTTTTAACGTCGAAATCCAAAAAGTTGACATTCAAAGAACAATAGATGCCGTTGAACCAAAAATCCTCTCTGTTGAGGCTAAATTTTCAAGCGAATCCTATGAAGATGTAAGAAAAATCAAAGCGCAACTAATTCAATGGATACCTAAAGATACAGAGGTCCAATGCAAAATTGTAATGCCTGACGCTTCAAAAATTGAAGGGTTTGCTGAAAGTGCATGCAAACAATTAAAGCCAGACAACATAATACAGTTTGAACGGTTTGGTTTCACACGGGTTGATGAAGTTAACCAGAAAATAGTAACTTACTACACTCATAAATAAGGTGAAATAAAAAATGCGAAAAACTGATAACGCAATAATTTGGCCAGTATACTTTGACTTAGCTAAAAGTAAAAGTGAAGGCAGAAGAGTTCCCAAAACCTTGGCAGTGGCTTCACCGAAAATTCTGGAAATCCAGCAAGCAACAGAAAAATTAGGCTTAAAAAACGAAATCAACGCAACTGCTGGCTACCCTAGAACCCCATGGGTAAAAATGGGTATGCTAACTGTTGAGAAAAAAGAGACAAAAGAGCAGATAATTCTTAAAATAGCAAAAGAATTAGCGAAAATAAAAAGTCAGCAACAGCCGACTATATTTAAAAAATAAAAATTAAAAAAATTATTGTTTTTCTTTTCCAGCGATCAAGACAGCGTTGATTATACCGTCGCTGCCGGGTCTACTGGTAACTGTTGCTGTGCCAAGGGAAGTTTCGATTTCGGCACCTTTAGTTATGACACCTCTACGGTTGAAGTCAACATTAGCGCCGTTTCGAACAACACGCAGAATTTCAGCTTTTTGTGTTTGACCAGTTTTTTGGTCAGTAACTGAGGCAAACTTGTCTGTTAAAACTTTAACTTTTGAGATGCCACCCATACCTCGGGTGCTCTTACGTTTTGGTTCACCGAGAACGGTCTCTGCAGCGTATCCGCCTGCTTCGTACTTTTTCTTTGATCGGTAAACTCGTTTTTTGCCGCCTGTGAGTTTTCTTTTGCGTAAACTGCTATGAGTAGACATATTCTACATTCCTTTTAATTCGCGTAGTCACTAAAACTGTTAATTTCCATATAAACGTATCCGTTTAAGGTTGCGCATCTTCCTTTAATGCATCGCCAAAAATGCGTTTTAGCTCCCGTTTCATTGTAGATGTGTCTTGGGTTAGTCCAAAATAGTCGGCAAAATAATCAGTAGTCCTCAAAGCCATGGATCGCCCAAGGCGTTCTGAGGAAATTAAACCCATTTCTTTGAGTTGTTTTACATGACCATACGCATGTTGACCTCGAACTTCAATAACCCGTTTCTGACTGATAGGTTGTCTGTAGGCAATGTATGAAAGCGTTTTTAATGGACCTGAAGATAACAAGGGGCGATTTACCAATTTTTTGATTAATGGTGTGAATTCTGCTTTAACCTGTAAAACGTATCGTTCATCCTTTAAGGCTAATACTTCCATTGGCGAGTTTCTTGAAGTATAGTCTTGCATTAGAAGTTCAGCATATTTTATTACTTTCTTTTTTGAGCGAGTACCGATAACTTGACATAATTCGTTAATCTCTAAAGGGCGTCCTGCTACGTATAATGCGGCTTCCATAAGCGCCAAGCTATGTTTTTGTTTCTCGGCTAATTGAGCCTCACTTGCTTCAGCGGCTTCAACGTTTAATTCAGTTTGCTCAGTTTTTGGCTGCTCCGCTGGTGTTGACTCCTGCACTGGCTCTATTTTAGTTTCACTTGCTTGGTTGTCCGGCTTTTCCAACTTTCAGGTTCCCCACGGCTATGTATAATTCTTCTGTTTCTTCATTCTGCCATAAACTAACTAAACCATCTTGCGCAAGGAATAACAGGTAAATGAACATTCTTAAAGCTTCGATTCGCGTTGCGCCCTTTGAAAGGGTTGTGAAATCAATTATTCCTTGACCCTTCACTTTCTCGCATAAAATTGCGTAAAGCTGATCAACTTGTAATTCGAGTTCAGCGATGAATTTGTCAAATTGCGGAAGCAAATCCGAGACTGCAGGTAAAACTGGCGTTTGAGAAGCCATACGATCCAACCGAAGCAATTTTTCACCCTTCAGAACCTCATCAAGAACTTCAAGCAGGTGCTGGATTGTTGTGGAAGTCAACTCATGACGTAACGGTAAGAATAATGGTGGTGGAACAAAATCCGGTGGAAGCCTCTGTGAAACTGGCGGAGGTGGCTCTTGCAGAGTCATTAATAATTTTGATTTCATCAAGTAAATTAACGCTGAAGAATCTAAAGCAACACCTGAAGCTCGGAAATCAACTTTTCCAGTATTATCCATTTCCATTAGAAAGGATCGCAACAGGTAAGCTATGTTAACGTTCCAAGGAGTTAGTTTTTCCAGTTTGCTTAATTCAAACAAGATGTTCCAAGGTGGCCTAAGATAGAATGGTCTTCGGGTTGGTGCTGTTGACGGCGTTGATGAGGAAGCCATTACTTAAGTGCCTCCGACTTGGGTGTTTCTGGCGGAAATTTAGCTGTGACCACGTTTGAGATGCCGTTTCTTTCATAGACACCATAGACTTTCTGGGCTTTGTTAACCATTTCAGGACGTAAACTGATAACGATGAATTGTGTCCGAGCAGCTTCTTCCAATAATAATTCTGCAAGTTTTGTAGTATGAAAAGCATCTAAGTGAGCATCAGCTTCGTCAAGTACATAGAAGGATGCTGGCGAGAAATCTTTCATGCTGAAGATAAAGCTAACTGCCGAAACCGAGCGTTCACCACCACTAGCGCCGCTCACAGTAATTGCGGGCTTGTTTGGGAATTGGACAATCATGTCTATGCCACCAGAGAAGGGTTCATCTGGATTTTCCAGCTTAAGAGCAGCTTCTCCTCCGCCAGTAAGCTTGTCAAAGTAGCCTTTTAGGCTGGTGTTGATTTTTTCAAATGCTGTCATGAAAACTTTGCGTTTCTTGGCTTCAATTTCATCCATGAAGGCAACTATGGCTTGTTTTTCTCGCTCTAACTCGTTTAGTCTTACTGATAATTCACGGTAACGTGCAATCTGATCAGCATAATGAGAAAGAGCTAATTGATTAATGGCGCCGATTCGTTCAAGTTCAAACTGCATCATACGGATGCTTGTATCAGCATCCTCGACCATCTTCTGGTTAGTCTCTAAAGGCTGTTCATACCCATATTGATTAAGAGTGCTTTGCAGTTGCTGATAACGTAACGTACCAGTTTGTATTGTTAATGTTAACTGGTTTAGAATCATCTCTGCCTGTTCATACTCAGCATCCAAAAGCCTAAGCTCAGTATCAATAGTATCAATCTGAGAAGTGAATTTCTTTGATTCTTCACGAGCACTAAAAACGGCTTTCGAGAGTTCAATACGGCTTTTCTCTAAGTCATCAAGTTCCTTTCTGAGGGCTTCACGTTGAAGTAGAGCTTCGCCAACTTCTTTCTCCACTTTCTTTTGTTGCTGCTCAACCTTTGAGAGTTGAATCTTTACATTCTGATAACCAATACGTAGCACATTGTCGAATTGGGATTGCCTGGTAGAAATTTCAGTTTGCATCGAACCTAGGTTTTGACGTAAAGTGTTTAGTGCTTCACCGATTTTTTCACGTTGAACTTCAAGATTTTGAATATGGCTAACATCAGTTTTTAGCCTCAACTCACCCATTTCAATATGAAGTTTCTCCAGTGAACGCTTAATTGCGTTACGTTCAGACATATACATGCTCATGCGACCCTTGTATGCGGCTATTTCACGTTCAAGTTTACCACCATACTTCTCAATATGTCGCACGTTGCCTTGGGTTCGTTTAATGCCTCGTTTAACCCTTACTATTTCACGCTCCAAAGTGGCAATGAAATCGGTTAGACGTGTCATTTCGATTTTAGCGCGCTCGACTTCTTCTTCGATTCCGGTTATGTCTGTACCTCTTTGCGTAAGATGTGTTTGAAGTGCATTAACAGCTTCATCAAGGCTTTTTAACGCGTTTTCGCTAGGAATAATTGTTGAAAAATCAATTGGTGCCCGATAATATCCACTTTCAAAAGCTCCAGGTTCGTATAAGTCGCCGCTAACGGTAACTGCTCGGAACCCTTGGTTAGAAAGTGCGAAGCCAACTTTATCGCTTGACACAACAGTTGTATCGCCAAAAACATAATCCACTGCTAACTCATTACTCTTATCGTATTTCATAAAAGCTGAAAGCGGACCTACAACACCTTCTCTCACAGGAGGCGTCTTATTTTTTGTGATCAATGCTCCCTGAAGTGGAATAATTTTAATTCGACCAAGCTTCATGCGTTTAAGTGTTTCAGCACACGCAAAAGCAGCATCAACATCTTTTACTACCAAAGCGTCAAGCCATCCAGTCGCAGCTGCTTCAATAGCTTTCTTGTAGTTCTTATCGATCTTTATCAGGTTACGTAATCTACCTTGAATACCTTGAATAGCGTCAACATTACCCATTTCCTCAATGCTACGCAAAGCTTTTTCTTCAGCTGCAATTGTTGCAGCCAAGTCTTTCTGTGTAGCAAACTCTATTACGGCATCTTTAGCTGAACGAGCAATTCTTTCAGCTTCAGAAATTTCGCTTTGAACTAATTCCTTCTGAGAAGTCTTACGCTCAATGGTTTGCTCCAAAACTTTGAGTTGATTCTTTTGATCTCTTTGTACTTGGTCAAGATCAATCAGGGATTTTTCGATTTCTGTAAGGTTCGCAAGAAACTTTTCTTTTCTAACAGTCAAGTTCTTTAGGCGTCCAGTGCAAGTACGCAGAGCAGATTTATCCTTGGTATACTCTGAACGAAGGTAAGCAAGCCGTTTTGTGTGGCTTTCAATTTGCATTTCTATGCTACGAATTTTTTGGCTATTTTCACCCATACCTTCCCAGAGTCCAGCGGTTTCCTTCGCTAAAGCTTCATGTTGAGATTCTTTTTCAGTAATCTGTGCTTTTATTCGATCATATTCAGCACGGAATTGACGAATTTTTAGACGGTTATCTTGAATTTCATTTCGCATTGATTCATGGTGTTCTTGATTATTTGCAGCCACACGTTTGAGGCTTTCAAAACTTGCTTGTCCAGCGCTAATTTGGGTTGTTAATTCAGTTAATTTAGATTTCAATTCACCAATTGAAATTTGCACTTTTAGAACTTGTGAGCCGCCTTCTTCAAGGGTCTCACCGCTGAGTTTTCTCCAGTCACCCTCAATTTCGTGACGTTTATTTCTACGGATGTCACGTTGCTCTTTTAGTTTGTCAACTCTAGCTTTAACCTTTTCAGTTTGAGCTGCTGACTCCTGCAATTTAGCGGTTAACTGGAAAATCTCATTTGAGATTTTCACTGCTTGAAACTTTTTAGTTTCCTCTTGAATGAAGTTATAACGTAAAAGTTGGTTACGTTCACGTTCCAAGTCATCTAAACGTTTTTGAACTTCATCTATTCTACCCATGGCGGTTCGAATAGAAATGTCGGCAGTCCGCAGTTTTTCTTCTGCATCAGCCTTCTCAGCGTCATATTGGCCAATCCCTATTAGTTCCTCAATAATTTTTCTTCTATCAAGTTGATTAATTTCAGTTAAACGTGTGATTGTGCCCTGAGGAATAATGTTTTGACTCATACTACTAATTGCAGCCATAGAAAGAGTCTCAATAATGTGAGAACGAGACATTCTTCTGCCGTTTAACCGATAAACACTTTGCCCGTTTCGGTAAACCTCTCTTGAAATAGTAACAGTTGTTGTGTCTACAGGCATCAAACCGTCAGTGTTATCAAACTGAACAACCACTTTTGCCATTTTTGATTTTTCTAAACCACCCTTTTCTGAACCATGAAAAATTAGTTTTGAGGCATTTTCAGCTCTCATTCTACGCGTGCTTAATTCTCCAAGCGAGAAAAGCAATGCATCCATAATGTTAGTTTTACCACTTCCGTTTGGACCAGTAATTGCAGTAAATCCTTTATCAAGATTCACTTTCACTGTCTGTGGTCCAAAAGACTTGAAACCTTTTAACTCAATTTTTTTAATGTAGGGCAGAGTCCTTATCCTCTCTCTGGAAGCACTAAATTTAACATGTCAGTAAACTACGTATAAAAGCTTATTCAAGCTTGAAAGATTGATGCGGGTAAATAAAAAACCTAAATACTGGAAACTAATTATGCACCCTTCAGAAATACGCGAGAGCGAAGGTGAAAAAGAAGTGAGTTTTGGAAATTCATTAAAAAGCCTTGGAACAGTGCAAGAAGCCTTAGTGTTAGGCCTTATGTTTGTTTCATTATTTGCCCTGTTCTATTTTGACTTTGACATTTCATATAAAATTGGAATTGTTGTATTGACATTTGTTATTATTTTCTTAACAACTATCGCAAGTGCATTGATTAAACAACAAAAAGAGATAGCTAAATCTCAAGCATAAATTAGAAGAGCAGCTAAATCCTACCTACGCCTATCGGTTGCTTTGGAGCTTTCAAAAAATAGCTAAAAAAGGGTTGAGGGAAGTTTTCCCCCACTTCATTGTTTATCTCGTCATCATCTTTTTGAACAACGGCACTGCAATTGCAAGCATAACTATACCAAAGACTATCAGTATTATCAAGTCAGTTGAGATCTGTGGAATTCCAGCACCTAACACCATAACTTTTCTCATGGCGTCTGAAGCATATGTCAAAGGCAGGAACGAACTGATCGTCTGCATGAATCCAGGCATCATTTTTACTGGGAAGAATATACCGCTTAGGAACATCATTGGGAACATAATAGTCATCATTATCATAGTAGCTGTTTCTTGATCTTTTGCCAGCGAAGTTAAAGCGATTCCTAATCCAACGAAGCTAAAGACACCAAGCAATAGTAAGCCAAATACCAGCAGTATACTTCCATGTATAGTTACCCCAAACAAGGTTATTGCTAACACCATAATTATGAAGCCTTGAAGCAATCCTCTGGCTAATTGTGCTAAAGATTTTCCAAGAATAATTGAGAGTCTATTGATTGGCGCAACCATTATTCCATCTAAGGTGCCTAGTTCTCTTTCCATCGTGATAGCGCCGGGAAGACCAGTCATTACGCTCATCATTACAGTCATCATCATCATTCCTGGAGCAATGAATTCAAAGTAGCTTGAACTGCCAGCAACGACACCTTGGGTACTTACAGCATAGGGCACCATGTATGATGTAGCTTCAGTAGTTGTGATGTTTAAACTTGAGGCTATTTTTGACTGAGCGACTTGTTCACTCATAGACTCTATAATACCACTTAATACGCCGCTAACCTGTGCACTAACCTGGGGGTTGGAGTTATCACTGATAATTACTATGTTCGCTTGTTGCCCTTTAAGTACACATTCAGTGAAGTTTTCAGGGACTATTATTCCAGCATCTATGTCTCCTCGTTGTATACTATCCGTTAGAGCTTCTGTTGTTGTGCCATTGGAAAACTGCATGTTCACTGATACACTATTAATTTGGTTTACAGCTGAAGTAAACGATTCGCTTACGCTAGTACCCATAAAACCTGTGTCTAAATTAACAACCTGAACTTTCAAATTGCTCATATCATAAGAGCTACCGCTTGGGTAAATGTAGCCAATCATAGCCATCATAAGCAAGGGCATAAGAACCAGCATTAGCAAGCCGAGCTTATTTCTCTGAAGCTCGACTAGGTCCTTCCAAGCTATCCGTAAACTGGCATCTAATACTCTTTTAGCACCCATAATTATCGCCCTCTCTTGGATCTTTTCATGCTATGAGGCCCCATCTGAACTGGAACTTTTGCTTCAACACTATCTCTAACAGCATGTCCAGTCATGTGTAAGAATACATCTTCAAGAGTTGGTTGTAGATTCTCCATTGAACTGATCCGCCCTTTCATGTCTCTGACTGTGTCAAGTATATTGTCAAAAGCGTTTTCGCCATGAACGATTACGCGGAGTTTTGTTTCTCCCTCTTGGGTTACAGCATCAACACATGGCAAAGATTTAATTCTGCTAACAATGTCACTGGTTAAGTTTGAGATTTCAAGTTTAATAATCAATGTATCTGCACCCACGGTTGCTTTTTTCAGGTTAGCTGAAGTATCAAGCGCAATGATTTTTCCATGATCCACAATAGCTATGCGATCGCAAAGAATGTCAGCGTCAACCATCATGTGAGTAGTAATGATTATTGTGGTTCCTTTTTCTTTGTTTAATTTTTTAATAAAATCTCGAATTTCAACCGAAGATTGAGGATCTAATCCTAATGTTGGTTCATCTAAGAATAAGACTTGTGGCTCGTTAAGTAGGGCACGGATAACATTCATTCTTTGTCTCATGCCAGTTGAAAATGTACCTACTTGTTTATCCTTGAATTGTGTCAAGTTAACTAGTTCCAAAAGCTCGTCTATTCGTTTGTTAAGCGTTTCTTTTGGGATGTTAAATAAGCAGCCGAAAAACCAAAGGTTTTCTTTTGCAGTTAATCTGTCATAAATTATCATTTTTTCAGAAACAATACCCAACATTTCTCTAACGTTGGTATCGTTTTTTACTACGTCATGTCCCCCAATTACGGCTATGCCGCTTGTGGGTCTCGCCAAAGTTGATAAAATACGCAGTGTTGTGCTTTTACCTGCACCGTTTGGACCCAACAATCCGAATATTTCGCCCTTCTTAACGCTGAAGGAAATGTTGTCGACAGCGTTTAGGGTTTTGAAACTCTTCACCAAGTTTGTTACTTCAATCATGTTGTCGTTTTCCAATTTTAGCTCTTCCTCACCGTTAACATATTAATTATCGCAATATATTGCGTCAAGATATAAATATTACGTATATAATTGAGTATTACAAATATTAAATGGGATATCTAATGCATTTAGAGGAACAAGCATCGGGCTGGATGAAAGAAACACAAAAAGGCTACATCAGAATAGCAGTCCTGATTTTGCTAAACAAAAAGCCTCATCATGGCTATGAAATGATGAAAGCCGTGCATGAGAGGACCAGTGGTTTTTGGAAGCCAACAGCAGGTGGAATTTACCCCATCTTGCAGGACTTAGAAAAGTCTGGATATGTAAATGGCGAATGGGATTGTCAAACTAAAAGGAAACGAAAGATCTACACTATTACAAGTGAAGGCAAAACAATCCTTGAACACACATTAACCAAGGAAAATCGGCTTGTAACTACCATGATGGATTTATTTAAGGAATACATGAAAGACGTACTAGACGTGAATGTTAAACAAGAAGAGATTCCTAAGCCACCAAACTTCTTTGCCTTGTTTCTTGAGGAAAAAAAAGAGAAACCTGAAGATACAAAAAAGATTTTGGAAAGCAAACGTGCTCAAATGGAAGACATGATTAAAAACCTGCAAAAGGAACTCGCGCTAATTAACAAACACTTATCTTCATTGGAGAAAAAAGAAGCACAAGAAAAAGAGAAAAATAAAAAATCACAGTAAGGAGAAAACTAAATGTCCGCATTTCAAACCACAGATATCTTCGGTACAATTATGAGCATAGTCAACATAGTCTTCATTATCTTCATATTCTTCTTTTCATCAAAACTACAAGCGTTCCGAACAACACGTCACCTTTCGAAAGCCTTAACAAAAATCGGCGGCATGCGAGACAAAGCCAAACAAGAAATAATTTCATCCCTCCCAAAAGATAAAGCTAACGATAAAAATGCAAACGCACGCTTAGACAGGTTACTACAATTCTTCGTAATCCGCCCATCGAGCATGGATCCAGCAGGGATAACAAAACGTTTCGAACACATTCTAGATAACACCGATCAACGCGTTAAAGACGAGATAAAAGCAATCACACCAGAAGCCAATGAACAGCAACTGCAGAACCTTCAAAACCTCGTGGAAGTAACACAAGAACTAAATAAAATGTACAAAGTCGTTCGCCAATACTATATAATCGGCAAAAAAAGAGGCTCACCATACTCAATGGTAGAAATAGAAATGCAGCTACCAAATCTTTTGGAAGAAGCAGAAGCTTACATTGCCTTCACAGATGCTTTCAAAGAGGGAAAGCCAATCGGCGACGGCATAGGACCATTAACAGCCTACAAATTAATGGCTGAAAAAGAAAAATTCGATGTAGCCCACGAAACAGTTGCAGCAGAAACAACCTTTGAGGGCAGACGCCTCATAGTTACAAAAGCTAAAGGTCCAGGCGGAAGCGTTGGCAAAACAGGCGATGCAATACAGAAACTAATCGAAACAAACAACGGAAAAGTTTCATTGATTATCATGGTTGATGCCGCATTAAAATTGGAAGGCGAAGAGTCAGGAACCGTTACTGAAGGAATCGGACCAGCAATCGGCGGTCCAGGAATAGACCAGTACAAAATAGAGGAAGCAGCAGCCAAATTTAAAGTCCCAATCTATGCGGTGGTTGTTAAACAATCAATAAAAGAAGTATTAGCACCCATGACTCCAGTTATAACTAAAGCGGCAGATGAAGTCTTAGTGTCACTTAAAAGAGCGATAATAGAGCGAACCAAAGAGAATGATACAGTAATTATTGTCGGCGTCGGCAACACAATGGGCGTAGCCCAATAATCGCTCATTTATTTAGCGCTCTTCAGAACATAGCCATTAATCATGTAAAGTAATCATATAGAAATTTAGTGCTCTGGCCGGGATTTGGACCCGGGTCGCCGACTCGAGAGGCCGGCATACTTG
>CAZXGX010000039.1:0-16364 GCA_964640475.1 uncultured Candidatus Bathyarchaeia archaeon | reverse complement strand
ATTGGGTAAATAAGGTTTTTATCCAAAACAGAACGTTTTTTTGGTTTTTTGTTTATCCCGAATTTGTCTATTTTTCACGGTAACAATTTTCATGTCATGCATCGTATTTCATGATTGATGTAAAAAGAGCTTATATATGCGCTAACTGTAGTGTGTAGATTGTCTTATCGGCACTATACGTGGGTTAAAGTATGAAATGTCCCTATTGCGGCTCTGAAAATTCAAAAACGCTTGAAACGCGTGATTCATTAGACAATACAACGCGGCGAAGAAAAGAATGCATGAGTTGTGCCAAACGCTTTACAACTTACGAATATCTCGAAACAGTAGAGATGATGGTGCGAAAGAAAGACGGAAAACTAGAAAGATTTGACGTTAACAAGATAATCCGCGGTTTACAGAAAGCATGCGAAAAAAGACCTGTAACGATGGAGCAAATCAACGAGCTAGCAGGCCAAGTAAGGCAAGACTTGATGTCAAAAGGCACCGAGGAAGTTGCATCACAAGACATAGGCGACACAATAATGAAGTACCTAAAAAAAATTGATCGCGTATCCTACATTCGCTTTGCTTCTGTTTACAAAAAATTTGAAGAACCTGAAGATTTCAGGCGATTACTCATGGAAGTGAAAAAACAATGAAGTTTGTACTAAAACGTGATAGCAAATTAGAACCCTTCGATCAAGAACGAATTACAACTGCGATTTGGAAAGCTGCTAAAGCTGTAGGTGGCAGAGATAAAGAACAGGCCAAAAGAATTAGTGACCAAGTTGTTGCCGAACTTAACAAGAAGTATGGTGACGACGGTGTACCTACTGTTGAAGAAGTCCAAGACATAGTAGAGCAGAGACTTATTGAAAATGGACATGCTGCAACAGCGAAAGCCTACATCCTTTACCGCAAACAGCACAATGACATGCGCGAATTAGCCGCATTATTGAGTTCTGCTGACCTTGTAGACCAGTACCTTGAAGTTGAGGACTGGCGAGTGAAAGAAAACAGCAATATGAGTTATTCGCTACAAGGCTTAAACAATTACCTCTCATCCACAGTTATCGCCAAATACTGGATAAGCCGCATTTACCCATCAAAAATAGCTGAAGCCCACTTCTCAGGCGACTTGCACATTCATGACTTAGGTGTTTTAGGACCATACTGTGTTGGTTGGGACTTAAGTGACCTTTTACTTTCAGGCTTCGGTGGAGTCGCAGGGAAAATTGAAAGCAAGCCGGCGAAACATTTCCGTACAGCTCTTGGTCAAGTAGTAAACTTTTTCTACACACTTCAAGGAGAAGCAGCAGGAGCACAAGCGTTTAGCAATTTTGATACTTACCTTGCACCATTTATACGCTATGATCACTTAACACAGAGAGATGTAGAGCAGGCACTGCAAGAATTCTTCTTCAACATGAACGTGCCTACTAGAGTTGGCTTCCAGACACCATTTACTAATTTAACATTAGATTTAACGGTTCCAGACTTCATGAAAAACGAAGCCATAATCTACAACGGCAAGGTAACACAGGACACCTATGGTGACATGACTAAAGAAATGGACATGTTCAACATGGCGTTTGCTAAAGGAATGGAGCAAGGCGACGCAAAAGGTCGAGTCTTCACATTCCCAATACCCACATACAACGTTACAAAAGACTTCGATTGGGAGTCTCCAGTTTCACAGGCAATCTTTGAAGTAACCGCCAAATACGGTGTACCGTACTTCAGCAACTTCGTGAACAGTGACATGAAACCTGAAGACGTACGTAGTATGTGTTGTCGTCTACGTATAGACAACCGTGAACTTCGCAAACGTGGAGGAGGATTCTTCGGTGCTAACCCCTTAACAGGAAGCATTGGTGTAGTCACATTAAACATTCCAAGAATCGGCTATCTATCTAAAGATGAAGACGAATTCTTCCAGCGCTTAGAAACCTTAATGGAAACTGCAAAGTCAAGCCTAGAAATAAAACGTAAAGTACTTGAAGCCTTTACAGAAAATGGTCTCTATCCATATTCTAAGCGTTACTTACGCCTTGTTAAGGAGGGACATAGCAAATTCTGGAAGAACCATTTCTCAACTATCGGAATAGTTGGTATAAACGAAGCTATAGTTAACCTGCTTGGCGTAAACATATCAAGTAAAGATGGCAAAGCTTTTGCAGTAAAGACTTTGGAGTTTATGCGTAAACGTTTAGGTGACTTCCAGGAAGAGACAGGCAGTATTTACAATCTTGAAGCTACACCTGCAGAAGGCACAGCCTATAGATTAGCACGCATCGATCAAAAACGTTACCGGGACATAATATTTGCTAACCAAAGAAATGTAGTAGCAAACCATGCTGAGCCATTCTATACAAACTCTTCTCAGTTACCTGTAGATTTTAACGGTGACTTATTTGAAGCCTTAGAGCACCAAGAATCTCTGCAGTCACTTTATACTGGAGGCACTGTATTTCACATATTCTTAGGTGAGCGTTTACATTCATGGAAATCTGCTGCTGAACTAATTAAAAAAGTCGCTTGGAACTCAAAGCTACCCTACTTCACACTAACACCGACCTTCAGTATATGCCCCAATCATGGTTACACTGCAGGAGAACACAAGCAATGCCCAGTCTGTGGATCAAACAGCGAAGTTTACTCACGTGTAGTCGGTTACCTAAGACCTGTTGACCAATGGAATGATGGAAAACAAGCTGAATTTACAATGCGAAAAACCTTTGACCGTTCAACAGTACTATCAACCGCGCCGTTAACAGTTTAAGGGTGAATAATGAGTGAAGTTTAGCGGATTACAAAAAACCAGTCTATTGGATTACCCTGATAAAATAGCCAGCGTATTATACACACCTGGCTGTAATCTTCGATGTCCATTCTGCCATAACTGGAAAATCGCCACCAATCCACAACCGCCCTTTCTGCAGGAAGGTGCTGCATTAGAAATTCTTGAGAGTCGCAAAAAATATGTTGATGCAGTAGTAATAACAGGGGGCGAACCTTGTATGCATAAAGAATTGCCGAAGTTCTTGGCAAAACTCAAAGAGCGCGGCTTTTCTGTAAAGTTGGATACTAACGGTTTCTTCCCTGAAACTCTTGAAGAATGTTTAGGTTATGTTGATTACGTTGCTATGGATGTTAAAACATGTGCTGAAAAATACAAACTGCTCGGCGCTCAAGACACTAGCGGATTAATGAAAACTATGGAAATCCTCAAAATGGGTAAAGTACCATATGAATTCCGTACAACTGCTGTACCAGAATTAGTAACACTTCAAGATGCCAATCGTATCGGTGAAATGATTAAAGGTTCCAAAGTACACGCGATACAACAGTATGTTGCAGAAGATACTTTAGATAAACGGTTCCAAACCTTGAAGCCGTATGCACCTGAAACCATAAATGAGTTCGCAGACATAATACGCAACTATACAGAAAAAATTATACTTAGAATCTAAAGTTTTCTTTTTTACCTTTAGTTAATCTTTTTTACATATTCTGCAGGATATTTTTTTTAAAAAGCTGTCAGTATTTAGAAGAATCAAGCATCCATCTTTGTTTAAATCTTTGAATATTAACAGTTATTTTATAGTTTTAATAGAAAATTGAGAATGAAGAAAAGGGTTTAGGGAGTGGCTGCTTATTCGCCAAGTATTTTGCGGAATGCTGGGAACATTTCTGCTGCGCGCTCACGCATCAATAGTTCATAGTATTGGTATATGATGCCTACTGAGAGTAAGATTCCTGTGCCAGTACCATAAACTCCGAGGAAATCTGCGACACCAGCTGTGAGACCTACAATGATACCGCCAAGTACAGTAACTACTGGGATATACCGTTTTAGTATCTGTTCAATTGGCCGCTCTGAACGTCTGTAGCCTGGAATTTGCATGCCGCTATCCATTAACTGCTGTGCAACCTTTGCGGGACCTAATCCGCCGACTTCAAGCCATATCAAAGAGAATAGGGCACAGAAGACTACTAATATGCCAAGGTAAAATGCTGCGCGTAACGGATCAGCTGCAACCATTGAAAGACCGTTTGGTGCTGTAACGTAGTATGCTAAGCCTCCGACAAGATCTATAACAGCAGAGCCGTCTGTTGAGGTTGTTTGGTTGTAATCACCGATTATTTGGAACAGTAAATTGGTTCCTGGTGCAGGTTTTCCCATTTGAGCCCATATTAGTTGGCTGAAGAAGTATACGTTTGCGAATAGCGCTGATGCAAAGATTACTGGTAAGTTTGAGACGTAGAGTAGTTTGATTGGGTATCTGCTACGGAAGCCTTTGTAGCCTGCGTATGTCATTGGTAGTTCGACGCGTATTCCTTGAATGTAAATAATAACAATGAAAGTTGCTAGCGTGGCGATGAAACCGATTAAAGATGGAAAATACCCTGAGGATGTGCCTACAACCCATTCAAGAAGACTTTGACCTCCCTTTAGAAGAGTGTCTAGTGAGCCTACGAATAAACCGTTTGATGTTGAAAACATGTTCCAAACTATAGTCTGAGCAACACCTGCCATAATGAAGAGGCTTATACCGCTGCCTAGACCCCAGCCTTTCTGTACAAGTTCGTCAAGCAACATTACGATTATTCCAGCAGCCATTAACTGTAAAAATATTGCCAGCATAATTGGACCAGTTATAGCACCGTACATGCCAGCAAGAATGTATGCGCCAGCTTGGACGCCAGTTAGCACTATTGAGAAGACTTTGCTTGCTGAAGTGAATAATGCTCGATCTTCTGGATTGGACATGTCACATTTAATAATTGAGGATCCAACGAGTAACTGTAGAATTAGACCCGCGGTGACTATAGGACCAATACCTAACTCCATTAATGTACCACGGTTTGATGCGAAAATTACTCTTAACGCACCCATACTGTCCTGAACGTCTGAACCTATTCCGTAGAGTGGAGTTTCAGTCATCACGAGGAAAACAACAAGTACAATTGCGGTCCAGAAGATTTTTTCGTTAAAGCCAACTTTACGTTCAGGCTTCTTTATTTCAAGTAAAACTCTGCCTATAGGCTTGAATAAACTTAGGAATCTTCCGGCCATTTGTTAGCTTTACGCTCCAGTCTCTTCAGAAGGAGTGATTACTTTTCCGCCTGCTTCAGTTATTTTTTCTTGAGCTACCTTAGAGCAAGCTTGTACTGTTACAGTCAAAGGTTTACTTATTTTGCCAGTACCTAATAGTTTAGTGAAACCTAAACTAGTAAGGTCAATGGTTTTATCTTGTCGTGTAAAGGCAATTTCACTAAGTTCTTGAAGGTTCAGGGTATTCTCTTTCTTATGTAGACTTTGTGGAGAAGTGAAACCAGATTTACCAAAGTAATTGGGTTCTGTTGTAACGATTTTGCTCCAGAGATGTTTATGGCGACCAACTTTTCTGTTACCTTTGCTGCCGCTGTCTCGGTGTTGGCCGATTCTTCCGTAACCTTGTGTTCTGGAACCTCTTGTTTTTCGAATTTTTCTTAGTTTATGAGGCATTTTTCTAATCCGCTTCTTTTCTTATTGTTTGTGGATTTTCTGCTTTTTTAAGCTTGATTTCCAGTACGCCGTTCTTGAAAGTTGTATGGATATCGTTGGGAATGACTACTTTCGGCAAATTTAAACTTTTATAGTATCTTCGATCTTTTGATTTTGCCGACAGCGTAATTTTCTGGTCTTTCACATTTATTTTGAAGGTTTCCTTATTAAAGCCTGCGATTTCTGCAACCACTGTTATCCAATTGTTTTCTTGAAAAATATCAATAAGCGGTTTTGGCTCTTGAAATTTTCGCTTACTAAAACTCTTAGGGGGTCTATAGTTTTGGCTGGACCTAACGCTCTTAGTTGGTTTTAGCGTTTCAATCCGCAGGGTTTTCGGCTTGTTTTTAAGTGCCTTTTTCACAGGTTCATTGAAATCTAGCCACTTACGATTCTTTGTACTTCTACGCCATTTTGCACTCATTCTTCCCCCTCCAATTTACCTAACGCAATTCTTTATCGACACTATAAAACATATCGCACATTAACCATCAAAATACGCCTGAATACCTATAGCAGAATAAACGTGAAAAAGCATAATCGCATGCTTATTTTGCTGATAAAGATCTTAAGATTGAGGCAAATTCCATCCCAATCAGGGTGGTTGAGTATTTAGAGGCTTTTAAGGTATTACGAAATCGGAATAATCTATCATGCGGAACAATCCATTAAATTGATTCTATCGTATAGGCTGACTTGAGAAAGGAGAAGGCGGGAGAAGGCATTTGCAAACAACTGCAGAGAACATAGAAGATCAAATGAAAGCATATGGTATAGACTTTTTAAAGGCAGAATATGGCGATGAAGCAGCAAGAAAGCTTGAAATGATGGAAATAAAAGTTATTGATGCTTATGATATTGGCGGAATATCAGAAATTACAGATAAAGTTATCAAGATAGCTGCCAAACGTGACATAGATGCAGGTAAGCTGACAAACACTACTAAATTAATAATAAGACATGAACTTGGTCATTTGCTGGATGAAAACTCGCCAGATTTTCCCGAATTTGAGGAACAAATTGAACATGAAAGAATTGCATGGACAAACGCAAAACCGAAAAACTCAGCTGAATATTGGTATAAAAACATCTCCATTCGAACACATATGGATCCATTGAAGATGCAATCGATGGGTTTTCCAAGACCAGAGACAAAAATTACATCTGACCGGTTAGAACAAGGCATTTGTTTAGAATTAATTCGAATGAAAAAAGATAGCCCAATAGCTGATGAAAATTTAGCTAAAAGATATGCAATGGCAAATCTGGTTGAGAACCTTGATTATTATTCTAACAAGTTTTTTTAGAAATTAATCTATTTTTTGGTTAAATACATAGTTTACATATTTGATAATTCAGGTTAATGATCTAAATCCCTTTTTTGCCCATATAAAGTCGGGAGTCTATGCCCGTTTTTTAGTGTCAGGCAACTTTTGAGTAAAGGTTATCTATAAGCGTGTATCGTAAGTATTAAGGAAGCCTACTATCTCCAACCAATACTTTATAGGGGAAGCAATGGCGAGGATAGAGGCTTCCTCAATCTCTCAGCGCGGCATCATTAAAAGGCGTTATTATTAATCTAATAATATTGTGAATAAGTATTGTTTGATAGTTACTATTACTACATTAATGAGTGATAATTCGTTTTGAATTTATTACCAGAAGGGTATTCAATTAAAAAAAATACACTCTTAAACACATCATAAAATATAGAAAGGGTCATTTTCATAAAGAATTTTTAGGTAGGAAAAGTTTAGAATTCTGGCACTTCATCAAAGTTGTCTGACGCAATGTTTTTTGTGTCAGTTCTTAAGTAATCTTCACCGTCTACCGTTATAACATGCACGTCTTCCCCTTTACGCCATTTTCCAATAGCCGTCTTGAATACAGTTGCATATCGGCATCCACTCTTTATTTTTGCTATTGCTTCAGCTCTCGAAATTATCAAAGTTTCACTAACTATATTGCCGAAGTCTGAGTGAATTTGCAGTACCGTTACTCGCGTTTGACCCACATTTGATCTAACACCAGAAACCAAGTAATCAGCCCATTTATCCATATTATTCACTTAGAGCAGTTTTAATTTAAAGTATTATTTAACGCTTATTGCATCATAACAGATAATACAATTTGTTACAAAATAATAGATCATGTTAAATGTCTTTAAATAACAAAAAAGTTAAAAAATTAAGGTGTTAACGCACTCTAAATCATGCGTTTTACTAATTCGTTAATTGCCTCGCCGCGATAGCCTGCTTCGCCGCCGCCACTTTTGAAGCTTTTCTTCGTTTTGCCTTTGTAGCCTTTTGTTGGTGGGTGCAGTTTGAAAAGTGGAGCCATAAAGGGTAATTTGCCATGTTCAGCTTTACCAGTAAATATTGCGTCTGCGAGTTCAGCATAGTTTTTGAAGCCTAGTTTTTCCAAGTATTCTGGAGTTAATTTTTTATTACCAAATAATCTTGCGCGTTTTTCCAGCATAGCTAGAACGGTTTCTTTGCTGACTTCGCCCCACGTGACGTAGCTGTTTACTCTTTGTAACATGCCTTTGTATGATGGACGATCATCTATGAGAATTGCATGGTTAGTGTGGTCTAAGTGAAGTAGAGTTAATGTTTCTCGTGCTTCTTTTTGAGCACTAACGGTTCCTCTTACTCGAACTACTGCAATTATTTTGGATTGTTCAGTTTTCTGTGACATTTTTACTTCACCCAATCAGCCTGAGTAATCAAATTATATGTTTTACGTAAACCATCAAAGATTGCGCATGCATATGATGGAACTGTTCTTGTTGCGCCGAAACTTCTCATCCAAAGGTCTTTTACGCCAGCTAAGCCGAAGATTACTTTTGCTACTTCGCTTGAAACTAAGCCTAAGCCTCTTGGACCAGGAATAATTTCTACTCTGACACCACCACATTTGCCTTCTACTTGGAAGGGTACTGAATGTGGTTGTCCACAGCTGCATTCCCAACTACCGCATCCACGTTTTACTGGAATTATGTTTAGGCGTGCGTTTGCTGCTGCTTTTTCTATGGCGTTACGTACTTGACTAGCTTTACCGTTGCCTAAGCCGATGTATCCATCTTTATTTCCGACGGCCACAATGGCTTTGAACCGGGATTTTTCGCCAGCGTCTGTTTGTTTCTGAACTAGGTTAACGTTAATGACCTCTTCTTGTATGTCTGGTAGTAATGCATCAACAATTTGTGGTTCAGAGATTTTTATGCCACTCAGGAATACGTCTTCAATTGTTGTTATCTTGCCTTCTTGAATCATCTTGCCAAGACGAGTTTTTGGAACCCATTCTTCAAGATTAACAGATCGTTTTTCTTCTGGTCTTCTTTGTTGTCTACTCATGCTTTCTTTTCTCCTTTAAATGATGCAACAATATCAGCTTTAACCTTTGTAAAGTGCTCAGGTAATTTTTCAGGTGCTATACCAGCAGCTATGTATGCGGCAAACTTTTTGTTATACTCTTCAGAGCCTACACCAAGTGTCTTTGCATATTTTGCAATCTGGTCACCCTTGTAGCGTTCTTTCACAAGTTTTTCTTCACTGTGAGGAACATCTATACCAGCGTCTAAGACTCCGCTTAACATAGCGAAGATTCTTGCGCCTTTAGTTGGAGCAACTAAGCCAATATCCAGGATGGCTTCTTCAATGCCTTTTGATTTAGCTTTCAAACCGCAAAGTAATCCTGTCAAGTAAGCAGCTGGAGTGTTTCCTGATGAGGCTTTCCAACCGAATAGTTTTGATAGTTCTTTGCTGTTGGCTGCGGCTAATACAAAATCGCCTGACTCTTTTGCTTGGATGATTTGTGCATTAGCATTTTTTAAGGAGCATCTTGTAACGAGGCGTGGTTTTCCTGAAATAACCAGTGATTTACGCGCTTGGTAATCAGTTTTGCCTTCGCGTCTTCGTCTTAACGGTACTCTGTAATTTGCACTTTTTGCCATCTTAACGTTTCCTCCACAGATCATGTGCCTTTAAGTATCGCTCTAAGTCAGCAATAGATTCAAATCGTCCACTGCCAGCCATACGGTAATACTCTGTATAGGTTTCTTCTGTGATTGTGCGATTTGCTTTTAATTCACGCAGTTTACGGCGTAGAGAGCGGATTTTTATCATCCACGCGTCTTTCTTTGTAATATTTGCTTGTGGCGATCCAGTGAAACTGCCTGGACCTTGTCTTCGGCCTTTAACTTTCTTTTCACGGATAACCTTTGCTCTTGAGCGGCTAACACCTTTTTCAGGTAATGAAACTATGACTTTTTCGTGAATTAATTTTTTAATTTCCTCACGTGTAATGGCGCCATCAACATCTCCAATCCGTTCTGGATCAATCCAAACACGGTTTTCTCCAATCTTCAGAATCTCTGAAGCAAGACGTCGTTGACTAGTTAGATTGGTCATTATTTCTTCTTCTCCTTACTCTCTTTTTTAGAGGATTTGGCCTTCTTCTTTACTTTAGCGTCTTTTTGTTTCTTTTTGAGCTTCTTTTCTGCAGTTTTCTCTTTTACCTCTGCAGTCTCTCCAGTTTTCTCGCCCTCAACAGCTTCTGTTTCCTCAGATTTTTCTTCAACAACAACTTTAACATTCAAAATTTTAATGTTAAGTCGTTTTGCTTCAGCTATTATTGAGGATCGCTTTTTTCTGCCAACTGTATGGGCTATACGAATAGCTTGAGTATTTGGATCAACTGCAGCTACTGCTTCAGCATTGTAAACGATAACTTCTCGATAACCTGATGGATGAAGACCTCGCGCTACTTTTGGTCCTTTGTAGCCAACGCTGGGACTAGCTGGCCAACCCTTAATTTTTCGACGTACCTTGTTATCTAATCCGCGTGGGCGTCTCCAGCTTATGCTGAATTTGCTATCACGCCAGCTTTCTTGTCGAACGAATGCGGGTTTTTTGTTTCGCGCCCGTGTCCTTGCTCTTAGTGCTTTGCTTTGTAATTGTGGTTTCTTTTCAGTCATTATGCCATACCTTCGTTTCTTTCATAAACATATAAGCCGTCAAGGAAGACACGCGGATCTTTTCCTCTAACACGTGTTGCTTGCTCAATATTTGCTGCTGTTTGGCTTACATCCTCAAGGTTTATGCCTGAGATGATAATGTCGTCAGTTTCTATTTTGACTTTAAGGTCACCGATGATTTTTACTCGTCGTGCTCTTCGTTCGCCAGTGAAGTTTTCAATCAATACGCTTTTGTCTTGAAGCTTTACTGAAATCGGAAAGTGAGAGAATACAATCTTTAACTTGTATGAGTAACCTTTGGTTACGCCAATGATCATGTTTCGTATGTGTGCATCGATTGTGCCTACAAGGGCAGCTTCTTTTTTACGAGGCCACTTTGCCCAAATACGAACGTTTTTGCCTTCGCTGTCTATTGCAATTGGAACAAAAGAGAAGTCACGTGTCAGAGTGCCTTTTTCGCCTTTAACAGTGACTTTTTTGCCTTGTAGATTAATGTCTACACCTTCGGGGACTTGAATTGTTCTTGATACTTCTGGGAGTCGCATAAAAAACACCTTAATATACGAAGGCTAACAGCCTTCCTCCCACGTTCTTTTCTTCAGCATCTTTGTGTGCTATTACTCCTTTTGAAGTTGAAACAACCATAAGCCCCACATCTCTTGAGGGTAAGAATTTCTTTTCCCATTGTTCGAATTCGCCTACTTTAGCTGGAAATCGGGGTTTAATGGCGCCGCACTTGTTTATTCTACCTAGCAATTGAACCTTGAATTTTCCTAAGCGTCCGTCATCTATGAATTCGAATTCACCTATGTAGCCGTTAAGCTGCATTATTCGTAGAACGCGGCCTAACAGTTTAGAGGCTGGGCTAATGATGCATTCTCTTTTATTACGCATTTCGTTATTGATTATAGTTATCAAACCATTTGTTAAAGTATCCATAGCCTCTAGCTCCTACTCATATTTTTTGAAACCTAATTTTGGCGCTGCTTCTCTAAAACAGTGCCTACACAAATATAAATTGTAACGTCGAATTACTGGCCCGTAAGAACCACATCTAACGCATGGTCGTGAACCTTTACCATATTTTCGTTCTTTTTTAGTTTGCATTTTTCCCATACATTCACACTCTAGTTTAAACGATTTCGACTCCCAAAGTTTGCCTAATATAGGATATTGATTCTTCAGCGGTCAATAGGTGACTCTTACCAAGATGTTTTGTTTGTTTTCGGCGAGTCTTTATTCTTTGTCCTGGTCGATTTACTGAAACACAGATATCCATTCCAAAGATGCCGACATCAGGGTCATATTTGACACCTGCGATTTCAATGTGTTCTTTGAGACCAAAAGCAAAGTTGCCAGTTTCATCAAAGGATCGTTTTGAAATTTTGTTATCGACAACAGGCAAGACTTTCTTTAGGAAATCAATTGCTTTTTGGTGACGTAATGTAACAATGCATGCGATTGGTTCACCTTGTCTTATACCCCAATCTCTGATACTTTTCTTTGCATTTCTCTTTACTGGATTTTGACCACTGATCTCGTTTAGTACACGTACGGCTTTTTCAAGTGGTTCACCTGATTTGCCGATGTTGAGGTTAACAACTACTTTTTCGATTCGTGGTTGAAGCATTTTATGTTGAGTCCATTCTTGTATTAGTGCGTCTTCAGACAACTGTGTTTGCCTCCGGTGTTGCCATTGCTTGTTGAGTGTCACTTATAGAGAAGACATAGTCTAAGATTGTTTGATATTTTGCGCCTTCGGCAGTTTCAATTATTACTAGTGCTTGACGGCGTTTCTTAGCTTCAGTCTTTTCTATTTCAACTATCTTACCCTGTATTCCAATGTTTTTACCGCCCGTTATAACTGCGGTGTTACCTTCTCTTGTTTTCAGGGTTTGAACAACTTGTTTATCATAGGTTATTTTGAGTACGTCAAAAGTTTCATATGTGACTTCAACAGGATTTTTAGGATCTGCTACTTTTACTAGCATGATCGATCCGTCATGGAATATTATTTGTGCGGCGCCTTTCACGGTATTTTTGTCTTCTACTCGAACAATTCTATAACTTGCTTCTTCTTTGCTGATTGGTGAGAGAATCAGTCCCTTATGTGATGGAATGATTCTATAGTATTTGTTTGAGTCGGGCATTGAGATGACATCCATTAAACCTACTGGGAAGTCATCTTTTTTGATGATTTTGCCGTTAACTTGGACTTTACCTTCTGAAAGAATAAACTTGCCCTCTTTTCGAGTTTCTGCTACTTCAAGCATGTCACGTAGGACAAGCGTTAATGATAGGCAGTTCTCCAACGAGTGTGGACCAGATGAAGGTTTCACTATCCAAAACTTTTCTTTTCTGTGAATTGGCCAGAATCTTGGTGCTGGCTTACGTTTCAGCCTTGCTGTTTTTCCTTTTTTACCCAATTTTATTGTCCTCCCTCAGATTTCTTAGAGGTTTTTGGTTTAGCACGAGATTTAGATACTGTCTCTTTTGCTGGGGCTTCTTTAGCGGGAGCTTTTTTTGCCGTTGGTTTTGCTTTTGTTGTAGCTTTCTTTTTTGGAGCTTCCTCTACTTTTGCCTCTGTTTTCTTTGCAGGTGCTGCTTTTGCGGCGGGTTTTTTCGCTTCTGCTTTGGGTGCGGGTTTCTTTTCTGATGGTTTCTTTGCTACGGGTGCTTTCTTTGGTGCTTCTTCTTTTTCTACTGCTTTTGGGATTTCAATTTTTTTTGCGGGAGCTTCTTCTTTAACTATTTCGGGTGCTTTTGGTTTGACTGGTGCGGGTTTTGGTTTTTGCTTTGGTTTTACTTCAACTTCCTCAACTGGAGGCAGTACAAGTTTTGGTTTAGCTGTTCGTACTGGTGTTGTTTTCTTTGGTTTTGCTTCTATTGCTGTTTTTTCTAGTGGTTTCTTTCTTGCAATGACAGCTTTTCGTCTGTTGTCATCAAGGTTAAGGTTTCTGATCATAACCTTGGAAGGATGTACTGGGATGAAAATGTTGGTGCCGTCAACTTTTTCCCGTGTTAAGCCTTCAATGTAAATGCGGTAACTCTTTAAGTCAACGCGTGAGATTTTTCCTTCAAAGCCTTTATTGTCACCGCGTTGAATGTGAATTGTATCGCCTTTTCTTACTGGAAGAGTCTTTACTCCATGTTTCTCAGTCAGTTCTTTTGAGAGCGGTGCTGCCATGAGCTTGTGGCGTACATGAGCAGGTGCATTATAAAGCCTTTTTCTCTGTTTGCGCGGATTCTTTACTCGATTTGTTTGCATTTCTTTTCTTTCTCCTTAAACAATTATGCTTGAGGCACTGGCTATTCTTGGCCATCTTTCAGCAGCTTCTCTTGCTACTGGTCCGCGGATTTCTGAGCCTTTCATTTCGCCTTCAGGAGTAATGATGACTGCCGCGTTATCTTCAAATTGTACCCAGACCCCGTCTACTCTACGGAAGGTTTTCCTTTGACGTACAATTACAGCTTGGAAAATCTTTTTACGCATATCTGGTGAGCCTTGACGCACTGAAACAGTAACCTTATCGCCTACTGTGGCTGATGGATATCGTCTCAGTCTACCTTTATAGCCCATTGCTTGAATTAGGCGTAATACTCGTGCGCCTGTGTTATCAGCACATTTCATTTCTGAACCAGCAAGTAATCCTCGACTAATTTTTTGTCCGTGTGAGAGCATACCTTTTGCTGTTAGTGCTCTCTGCTTCGCCTTTGCCGCCATCTTAGCGTTCCTCGCTTATTTTTTCTACAACCACGAATGACACGGTTTTGCTGATTGGTCTGCATTCAGCAATTCTCACACGGTCGCCTTCTTTGACGTCAATACATGGAGGATTGTGTGAAGCAACATGACCATGTCTTCTTTCATATCTTGAGTATTTTGATGAGAATTCTAAGTATTCTCTGTCAACTATCACTGTTTTATCCATTTTTGCGCTTGTGACTGTGCCATCTAGTACACGACCTCTTATGGCAAGAGTACCGTGGAATGGACAGTTCCTGTCATCGCATGTTTTTTTAGGTTGCTTGAATGTTAAAGACATTACCATAACCTCTTAATACTTTTTTTAAGTCTGTCTTCAGGTCTCCCGACCAGAAGTTTACCGTCAATTTCAACGATTGTACCATCATTGAATGTAAAATCAAAAACTGCTGCTTCTTTGATTATACTTTTAGCTGTACCTTCATCTTTTAGGGTGAAAGTATTTTTTGTTTCCCCGATAACTCTGCCGCTTAAACCTAGGTAACCTGCATGGTTACTTTGGGCGACTTGAGCTGCCGTGCCGATAAATTCATATCGGATGATGTCAGGGGTTATTTTCATTGAGATTTTTTCTCCTTGGATTCTTTAGCTGCGGGTTTTTTCTCAGCTTTTTTCTCTGCTTGTGCTGGTTTTTCTCTAAGATTGAGTTTCTGTTCGTTCTCTATCGTTAATATTTTAGCGATTGCTTTACGGAGTTCTCGCACGCGTGTTGGATTTTCAATTGCGCCACCTGCACGAATCATAGTTTTCATACGGGCGAGTTCTACTCGTAAATCGGAAAGTTTCTTTGTTCTGTCATCGTTGGACATGTTAGCTATTTCTTTGATTCGCATTATCGGCATTACTCTTTTGCCTCCTCAGTTTTTGCTGATGTTTCGGCTTCGTTGCTTGGTTCTGGTGCTTCGTCTATTACTTCTTTTGCGACAACATCTCCCTCTGGTTCTGGCTCTGGTTGTGGTGCTACTTCGACTGGTTTTGTTTCCACTTGTGTTGGTGCAATTACTTTTTCTTCAGGTGGTAGTGCTGCTGCGATTTGGATTTTGTCCGGGAATATTGCGTCTGGAGGCATGATTTTTACTCGCACACCGATCATACCTGGTTTTAGTTGAACATGTGCTTCAGCTTTTTTCATGTTACGAATTGCTGGTTCTCCGCATCTTGGGAAGTATCCAGCCTTGAATTTTTCAAAGCGTGCTCTTTCAGTGCGAAGTTTACCGCTTATTACTATTTCAGCTCCAAGCGCGCCTGCTTCCATAACTTGATTTAATGCCCAAAAACCTGCGCGCCTAAAGTGAACACCCCGTTGTAGTGCTGATGCTACACGGTTTGCAACGACTATAGCGTTGAATTCAGGTACTTCAATTTCGGAAACGCTGATTTGTGGGTTAGAAAGTTTAAAGTTTTCTTCTAATGAAGATGCGAGTTCTTTTATGGTTTCTCCGCCACGACCGATAACTAGTCCCGGTCTCATGGCATAGATGACAACGTGAGTTCCCAGCGGAGTCTTAGATAAGTTTACTCCACCGTATCCTGCGCGTTCAAGTTTCTTTTGTAAAAACTCGTCAATTTCTGTTCTTTTAATTGATTCAGTTATAAAACGTTTAACTATCGACATTCCTATTCTCCCAGTTTCTCGTCTAAAACGATTTCAACGTGTGTTGTTGTCTCGTATTTTGGTGATGCTCTGCCGTGTGCTCTTGGAGTGTAACGTTTAAGTTTCATTCCTTGATATGCAGCAGAATGAATGATTCTTAGGCGGTCAACGTCTAAACCTTTGTTTTCAGCGTTTGATTGTGCTGCTTCTAATACACGGAGGATTTGTTCAGATGTTTTAATTGGATATCTACCTGCAAAAGTTCGGACTAAGCCACGTCTATGGCCGAGTTTTTTCTTGTATCTCGTGAAGGGTATGGCTTTCTTCATCGCTATTACGTCACGTAAATATTCTTTAGCGTTACTGAGGTCCATGCCCCTTATATATCGGCAAACTTCTCTTGCCGCTTTATGGGATACCTTGAGTTCTCTTCCGCTTGCTTTCGCTGTTTTTTCTGGATTTAATGTTTCTTGAATGATGGAGTATCCCCATT
>CAZXGX010000038.1:0-16461 GCA_964640475.1 uncultured Candidatus Bathyarchaeia archaeon | reverse complement strand
TTGTTGACCCAAGAGGCGGATACTCTACAGCCGCAGCAGCAGTAGCAAAAACCTTCGGAGCATCAATGGAGAAAGGCTTCGGCAGCTTAGAGGGCAAAAACGTCACCGTTCTCGCAGGAACCGGTCCAGTCGGACAAACAGCCGCAAGAATCTACGCAGCAGAAAAAGCAAACGTAACAATCACCAGCAGATCACTTGCAAAAGGCCAAGTTGTTGCAGACAAAATCAACGCTGAAGTAGGCGCACAAAGAGTTAAAGTAATTGAAGTAACAAATCCAGAACAAACAGCCGCAGCCATCAAAGATGCAGAAATCATTCTTTCAGCAGGCGCAGGTGGAATTCAGCTTCTCTCAAAAGCAGACTTAGATACTGCTTCCAAATGCAAGATTGTTGCAGACATTAACGCTATCAAACCTCTTGGCGTTGAAGGCTTAGGTCCAAATGACGACAGCATAGAGCTTAAGGCAGGCGTTTACGGTATCGGCGCATTAGCGATTGGTAAACTAAAGATTAAGACTGAAGTTGAAATGATTAAACGTGCAACCGCTGAGGCACAGGGACTCTTTGACTACGCAATCGCCTACACTATCGCTAAAGAGCAAATCCTAAAGAAACTAGCAAAAGCAGCTGCAAAATAAACGCAGCTAACTTTTCTATCCTTTTCTTCTTTGTAATTTTCTTACACCACATTTATATGATATTTTGTTTTAGATATTGACACTTCATTGTAAGCTAATTACCCTGAAAATTAAGGATGTGAAAACAACTTGGTTAACCTCATAGAAACAATTCAGCAGTTACTTAATACAACAGCCATTAACGCTGAAATCATAGCTTCAATTCTAATATTAGTAATAGTCGGTGTAACAGGTTGGGTTTCATATCTTATTATCAGCAGATACCTTTACAGATGGACCAAAAAAACTACAACAACTCTAGATGATGACATAATTTCCGCTGTTAGAATTGTCATTGTAATAATGATAGTGATTTTTGGCATCGAGTATGCACTGTCACCTCTCTCGTTCCTTCAACCTTACAACGACATATTAACAGGGCTCTTCTTAGTGATGCAGATTTTACTAGCTGCCTATGCTGTCACAAGAATCTCAAACATCATAGCAGACTGGATTGTAAAAAGAACAGCCCCGAAAGGAAAAAACAACCACCATCTACTATTTGTCTTAAAGAAAGTCATACAAATAATTGTTTACGTCTGCGCTTTTATCGTAATACTTTATGCACTCGACATAAAGGACTTCCTAACTGGAACATTGGTTGGTTTAGGAGTTGGAGGCATAGCCATAGCCTTCGCCCTTCAAAGCACCTTAAGCGACTTCTTTAGCGCGTTCTCAATCTATTTTGACCACCCGTTTGAAATTGATGACTTCATCGTTGTCGGGGAATACAGTGGAACAGTAAAAAACATCGGTGTCAGATCAACAAGAATCCAGCTTCTACAAGGTGAAGAACTGATTATCTCTAACAAAGAACTCGCTTCTGCAAGTATACGGAACTTTAGAAAACTTGAAAAAAGACGTGTAACCTTCACAATCGGAGTAACCTATGATACTTCGGCTGAGAAACTTCGAAAAATCCCTGCAATCATGAAGGACATATTTGAGAAGGAAGAACTAGCAAATTTGGACCGCGTTAACTTCACGGAGTTCGGCGATTTCAGCCTGAAATTTTTAATAATTTACTATGTGAACTCGTCTGATTGGGGCAAATATCTAGACACACAAGAGCGCATTAACTATGCTATTAAAGAAGCGTTCGAACGAGAGAGCATAGAGATGGCATTCCCAACAAACACAGTGTACCTAAAAAAATAAAAAGCCATTAAATCAATCGGCTCGAGCTAACTATCGATTTTTTTCTTTTTCCCGAAGTAGCTTTTACTGCCTAAATTTTAATAAACAAAAAAAGTATTAACACTAAAACGTTAAAAAATAAAACGCAATTAAAATATTGAGCGATATACGTTGACAAAATCGAAAAATAATAAAGAAAAGAAAAAAATGTTTTCAGGAAAGTTCTGTCCTAAATGTGGTTCAACTGATATTTTTTGGGCGCAGGGTATGCCTCAATTTTGGTCTGTTTGGGATTGCAGAGACTGCGGTTACCGGGGAGCATTCATATTGGAGGATGGTAACCTTGCAGAAAAGCTTAGAGAAGACTGGAAAAATAAAAAAATGAAAATTTAGAAGGCACTTGCGATTCTATTGCAAGCTTCCACTATGCGTTCTTTAGGCTGAGTGAACGTAATACGTGCGTAGCCTTCACCATACTTTCCAAAGCCGACTCCCGGCGTAACTGCTACGCCAGCGTTTAGCAGTTTGGTAGCGAATTTCATTGAGTCACCTTTGCAGTTTACCCAGACATAAAAGGTTGCTTTGGGCTTCTCGCAGGGATAACCGATTTTGCAGAGAGTATTAACGAGGAGGTCGCGGCGTTCTTGAAGGATCTGGTTGTTTTTCTTTAAGAATGCTGGTGCTTCAGGGCTTGTGTAGGTGCTAAGTGCTTTAACTGCTACTTTTTGTGTGTATACTGGCGGTCCAGAGTCGATTTGTGATTTTACTCTTGCTAAACCAGCAACAAGTGTGTTGTTTCCAACTGCGAATCCGATTCGGTCACCTGTCATATTGAATGTCTTTGACAATGAATGGAACTCTATAGCTATGTCCATGGCACCATCAATCTCCAAAATGCTTGACGCACGATAACCGTCATAGGTGATTTCAGAGTAGGCGTTGTCGTAGCAGAGCATGATATTGTGTTCCTTGGCAAAGTCCACTACTTCCTTAAGAAACCGTTTGTCAACAGTTGCTGCTGTCGGGTTGTTTGGGTAGTTGAGAAACATCATTTTTGCTTTCTTTGGGTCAATTTTGCTTAAGTCGGGTTTGAAACCGTTCTCTTCCAGCATTGGCATTGGCACTGCTGTTCCATCACAGAGAATAGTGCTGCCGTTAGCGTAGACTGGGTAAGATGGATCAGGTACAAGCACTTGATCGCCTGGATTAATGAACGCTCGGGCAATGTTTGCAAGACCTTCTTTTGAACCCATTAATGCAACTACTTGGTCATGAGCTATGTCTAATCCGAAGCGGTTCTTGTACCAGCCAGAAACAGCTTCCCGAAAATCAGTTTCCCCTTGACTCAAGGAGTAATTATGATTTTTCAGATCCGCTGCTTCCTTCTTGAGTGCTTCAAGTATAAAGTCTGGTGGTGGAAGATCTGGATCACCTATACTAAGCGAGATCAGGTCTATGCCTTGGGCTTTCTTTTCTTTAATAATTTTTTCGATTTCAGCAAATAAGTAGGGAGGTAACCGTTTAATTCTATCAGCATACTCAAACGTCATTTTATTTTTCTCCAAACAGTATTCCTTGGAAGACTTTTTCAGCTGCACCGCTCAACAAAAGGCTTTTCCCGACTTCAACCTGCAAGTCGCCGCCAAGCACATGAATCGTAACCTTGTTCCCAACTTTAGCAAGTCTATTTGCAGCCGCAACAGCTGCACAGGTTCCTGTACCACACGCGAGGGTTTCACCGCAACCGCGTTCCCAAACGCGGACCTTAAGTTCGTTTCTGCTAATGACTTGAACAAAGCCAACATTGGTTCTCTTGGGGAAAGCTTCGTGGTTTTCAACCAATGGTCCAACGTATTCAACTGGAGTCTCATCTACGTTTTCTACGAATATAACGCAGTGGGGATTGCCCATTGATAAAGCGGTTACTTTGTAGGCTTCCTCATCAACAATAAGGTCACAGTATACGCAGATGTCTTCTCCAGTCATGGGGATTGCTTTTCTTTCCCAGATTGGTGCGCCCATATCCACTTTGACAGAGGAAACCTCGTTACCCTTGAGTGTTAACCAGACATGCTTATTTCCAGCAAGTGTTTCAACCATAAATTCATGCTTTTTAACGATGCCGTTTTCATAGCAGTATTTTGAGAAGCAACGTATGCCGTTTCCGCACATTTCTGCTTCGCTGCCATCAGCGTTGAAAATCCGCATCTTTACATCCGCAACCTTTGAGTTGCAGACGAGTAAAAGCCCGTCAGCTCCAACTGAGAAACGGCGTTCGCAAAGCTTTTTAGCTAATTCCGCTGCCTTGTTGTCACTGATTTTTTCTTCTCTGTTGTCGATTACTACGTAATCGTTTCCTAAACCATGCATTTTCCAAAACTGCATAATTAATCACTCTGCGCTGTTCTTTGTTTTGATATTAGATCATGAAGTTGTTCGCGTTCTCGAATAACCACTGACTTGCCTTGTCGTAATAGAACTTCAGCTGCACGTGGCCTAGAATTGTACTGAGAACTCATACTGAAACCGTAGGCGCCAGCATTTAAAACAGCAAGCAAGTCGCCTTCTTCGACCTTTGGCAATGCGCGCTCTCTTGCTAGGGCGTCGCCTGATTCGCAAATTGGACCTACCACGTCGTAGGTTTCCTTTTCAGCTAAGTCAAGCTTGTTAGCTACCAGTATTGGATGATAAGAGCCGTACATTGTTGGTCTTACGAGTGTATTGAAGCCTGCATCCACACCGACGAACTTGTGGTATGGTGTCTGCTTTACTGTGTTAACATTTGTTAGCAGTATGCTAGCGTCACAGACCAAGTATCTGCCTGGTTCAACGCATAGAAATGGTTTGCCTAAACCATACGCCTTAACCTTAGACTTGAATGGGCTAACAATCTTGTTAGAGAATTCTGTCAAGTCTAAATCCTGGTCTTCTGGCTTGTAGGGTACTCCTAAGCCTCCGCCGATGTCGATGAATTCGAATTCTATGTCTACTTCATCGTGGACACGCTTGGCAATTGATAAAAGCTTCTCAACTGCTTGAGCATATGGTTCTGGATCAAGTATGCCTGAGCCAATGTGCATGTGGATGCCGAAACGTTCAACTCGTGCCCTCTTAGCAATTGCATAGGCTTGTATGGCTTCTTCTTCCCAAATACCGAACTTTGTTTCTGGACCTGCAGTGATACAGTGGTTATGGTGTCCAGCACCGATTTCAGGATTGACTCTGAACGAGACTATTGGTGGAACTTTAATTTTTAGAAGCCTTTCAAGTTCAGAGAGGGAGTCCACGTTGATTGTTACGTTTGTGTCTGTGAGGAATTTGAGCTCGTCATCGCGTACGCTGGTGCCAGTAAATAGGATTCGGTCTGGTGTGTAGCCGCTACTTAAGCCCATGAAGACTTCGCCGGGGCTAACTGTGTCAAGGTATGCTCCTGCTTGCTGCAGTATCTTTAGCACCGCTAGGTTTGTGTTTGCCTTGCATGCATAATAGATTCGAGTGTCCTTGTAGTTTCGGACCAGCGCATCATATAGTCTATTGTAGTTATCTATAATCCGCTTCTCGCTTACCACGTAAAGTGGCGTATCATACTTGTCGGCAAGTTCCTTAACTGAAACACCGTCAAAGAATAAATTCCCCTTACGGTTCTCTAAAGGTTCACGAAGTCTACGTCTAACCATTCATAACACCAACATTAAATTTCTAATAGAAAAGTGGATTTAGGCTAAGCCTTTGGACACGTAAAGCTCAGCGCTAAGTATACCTCCACCTGCTGCGCCTCGAACTGTATTGTGACCTAAACACATGTACTTGAAAGTCATAATTGGATCCTTTCGTATTCTGCCAACAACGACGCTTTGTCCACATCCTGCATCGCGATCAAATCGTGGCTGAGGCCTATTCTTCTCATGCCTAACTAGGATCGGCTGTTCTGGAGCTGAGGGCAACCTTAGACGCTGCGGTTCGCCTCTAAAGTTTTCAAATGCCGCTTCAATTTCTGCCATTGATGGATCCTGATCCAACTTAACGAATACCGATTCTAAATGTCCATCCTTAACGTTAACTCTGTTGCAGCTTGCACTCATCTTGAAATCAGCATACTGAATAGTGTTTCCATCGAAGGTTCCAAGGATTTTAAGAGATTCCGTTTCCATCTTGTCCTCTTCACCTGAAATGAAAGGAACCACATTATCGATTATATCAAGAGAAGCAACACCAGGATACCCTGCTCCGCTAAGCGCTTGCATAGTGGTAACCATCACCTGCTTTATTCCAAACTGCATAAGCGGCTTCAACGTTATTGCAAGTTGAATAGTACTACAGTTAGGATCAGTCGTGATGAACCCCTTCCACCCTCGAAGCCTCTGTTGAACCTTAATCAATTCAGAATGGTCAGGATTAATCTCTGGAATAAGCAACGGAACATCCTTTTCCATGCGGTGAGCGCTTGCCTTGCTGAAAACCGGATACATAGCGCCGAATTCATTTTCAGTTGGACCAGCCAAATCGCCTGGCAATGATGTGAATACTAAATCGAAGTCGCCAGTTTGCTCACATGACTTGACATCTATATTGGCGACTGGCATTTCAGCGATTTCCGGAGGCAACTCTGTCTCCATCATCCAGTTACATGCATCCTTAAACTTCTTGCCTGCTGACCGCTCTGAAGCGGCGAGCACCGCAATTTCGAACCAGGGATGACCTTGTAATAGTTGGATATATCGTTGTCCAACTGCTCCGGTTGCGCCTAATATGGCGACTTTACGCTTCGTCGACATGTTTTATTTCCTTCTTTTCTTTCCTTGTTTTGTTTTTCCTTGATAAAAAAGTTAATGGTAGATTATTTGGACTTAAGTAAAGCCGAGTACATCAGCCATGCTGTAAACTTTAAGCTGGGTTTGCTTAACTATCCACTCTGCAGCTACAACCACGCCTTGGGCGAAGACGTTACGTGTAAACGCAGTGTGCTCGATGCGTAACATCTCATTTGGGCCAGCAACGATGATGTCATGGATTCCAGGGACGCCTCCTGCTCTGATGGCAACGGATTCAAGTTCATCAGGCTGTCTGGGGCTTACGCCTTCTCGGCCATACACAGTTTTGTTGTAGTTACGAGCTTGTGAGATAATCTGCTCAAGTTTCTTAGCAGTTCCGCTTGGCGCATCCTTTTTGCCTGTATGATGAATTTCGCTTAGACTCACATCGAAACATGCTGGGAAGGCTTTGAGTTGCTCAGCTAGCTTGAAGAGTATATTTACACCTATGCTGTAGTTGGGTGAGAATACTGCAGGGACTTTTCCTTTCATGGCTGTGGTTACCTGTTTGTTTTGTTCGGGCGTGAAGCCTGTAGTGCCCAAAATGATGCGTTTGCCCATGTCTGCTACGATGGGTACGTTGACTAGGTCTGCGGCGGGTGTAGCGAAAGATATGAAGACGTCTGAGTCTTGGATGGCTTCGCGGATTTGCGCTGAACTGAGGAGTCTAGTTTCGGAGTTACAGACACCTAGTTCTCGCAGAGATTTGCCAACTACCGGGCAGCTGGGTGCCTCTAAGACACCGCTGATTTGGTGACCTTTAGCAACTGCTTCGTGGACGATGGCTTGACCCATGCGGCCAAGACCTGCAATGCAGAACTTAAGCATAGTAAAGGCCCTCATGGTATTTCTCATTGTATAATCGGTCTTTGATGTCTACACCAAAGAACTCAGCGATTGGCTGGAAGACCTCAGGATTATTCTGGTATACTTTACGGGCGTTTGCTAAGACGACTTCTATGCCGTTGCGTGTCATTTTTCCTAGGGGTTGCCTGCAGGGTCCTGATGGCATGCCTAAGATATTCATTAAAGTCTTGTATGCTAATGGGTTTCGGGCTTTGCATGCTACTGGACCGTATGGTGTTTGTTCTTGGGTTTTTACGGTAACTATACTAAAGAGCGGTTGAAGTGCTTGTGAGATTACGGCTGCTGCTTCCTCATTACCGTCTAAGATGTAATGTACCATGTTTACTACTGCTCGCGGGGCAACGTTTGATACAACTGAGATAACTCCGCTTGCATTTATGTCAGGTGAAGTCATCATAGTGTAAGTCTTATCGTCATCTCCTGAAAGGATGTCAAAGTCCTCTCCGCAAAGCTGCCTTGTTAACTCCATGTTTTTAAGGTCACCTGTTGCTTCCTTAACGCAGCGAACGTTTGGGTACTGCTGATGTAGAATAGCAATGTCTTGTGGGAGAAGCTGTGTTCCTGTCCTACCAGGGATAATGTATGGGATAACTTGAACTTCTGGGAAGCGACGTGCGACTGGCTCAATGTATTCTCGACGGATCTCCATTGAACTTGGACCATTATAGTATGGATCAACTAACAGTACGGTATTTACACCTACTTCTTGAGCATGTTCTGTGCCTTCAATTGCCTCTTGAGTGGAGTTGCTTCCAGTGCCAGCGATTGTTAGGCACCGGTTGCCTGCGTATTCACGCATTTTTTCAATAACTTTGCCGTGTTCATTCCAATCCAATGTTGGGGATTCGCCGGTTGTTCCAACAGCTAGTAATCCTGATACACCTTCTTTGATTTGGAAGTCTACTAGGCGGCGTAAGCCTTCGTAGTTTACTGTTTGACTATTATTCATGGGTGTAATTAGTGCGGTGTAGCAACCACTGAATGTTACCATTTTACTATTCCTCTTTAAGGAGCATACTGTATTACGGCTAAGTATTTAAGCGTTACGAATTAAGTAAATTTATTACGTTAAACGTAAAAATTTTAAAGAATATCTAAACTATTTTTCTGAAAAATTACGTAAAAAGTAAAACCCTATTTTTAAACAGGCAAAGCCTCAACATGATAAGCCGTAAAAACCCCACCACAATCACCATACAAACCATGAAAATAAGCAACCGCATCATCAAGACACTTGGCAGACGGAATAATGCACACGTAATTATCCGCCCTAACGATATTTCCAAACTCGCCTGATTCACGAGCTACAACCCTAAGCTTCAAAATCTGCTTCCCAAACTGAAAAAAAGCAAAATCACCCCTACGCGGCTTACCTTTACGGACATCTATTGTTTTAAGACCCTGCTTGACCCATTCAAAGACTTCTTTTTTTACATAGAGAAGAGGCACAGCATGCACCAATAGAAAGTTTGACACAATTTATTGATAAATTTTTCCAGTTAAAATAGAGTTTAATAAGAATCTAAAAAAATTAAAAAATGGGTTTTGATAGATGCATGAAAGCGCGTTATGCTTTTCCTTTTTCTTCTTTACCGAAGTAGGTTGTCCATTTCAGTTTGCGAGCATCCCTGTGAAATTGCAGGGAACTTTTCTTACATTTGCTTGAATCAAACCAAAGTATGGAACCGTCATTTTTAACGTACATCATGCCTGTGCCCGCTGGGAAATCGTTACCACAGAATGAACATTTTCTTGCTTTTGGCATGACCAATCAATCTCCTAAAGTTTATCTTGTGATTTTCTTTGCTTCTCTTTCTGTTTCGCGGAGCATTAAGATATCTTGTACTCGTACTGGCCCTTTTACGTTGCGTGAGATGATTCTACCTTTGTCTTTGCCTTCCATAATGCGTACTCTAACCTGTGTAATTTCACCGGTAACACCTGTGCGACCGATGACTTGGATAACTTCAGATGGTATAAGTATGTCTTGCGCTGCAGCTCTTTCTTCTTTAGTACTCATTACTGAGTTCCTCGTTTAATCTGGTCAAGTCTCGTGACTATTTCCTTGATTAAGCCTGAAGCTTCTCCTTCTTTAATTATACATGCTGATGCACATGGAACGTCGATACCTATTGATTTTCCTAATTGTTCTTTGCTTGGTACAAATACGTATGGAATCTTTCTTTCGTCACAGAGAAGCGGTAAGTGTGCAATAACTTCTGGAGGATCAACATCTTCAGAGATAATAACCAGTTTCGCGATTGATCGTTCTACAGCTTTTGTAGCTTCGTTTGTTCCTTTCCTAACGGTGCCTGACTTTGAAGCAATCGATAGGGCTTCATAGGCTGCATCCACGATTTCTTTTGGTACTTCAATTTTTACATAGAATGGTTTAGACATATTTCTTAGCCTCACCCTTTTAAGGCACAGTCTAATCAACACTTCTTCTTAAATAAGTTTTCTACTACAAAAAGCCTGTATGCAACTTTAGTTAATGGTGGATTATCGAAAGCTTTAAAAGCGCAATTACGGTGACCATGATGTTTTTCGAGAGGGGAACGGGTTTGCAGAGATTGGGAAAAGTCATAAGTATTACTCCATCAAGCAGCCTAATAATAAAAACAGAAAACCCCCCAAAAATCGGCACTGAAGTTGTTGACGAAAGTCTAAAAGTTGTCGGCAGAGTTTTTGATATTATAGGTCCAATGTCTTCGCCTTATGCTGTAATTAAACCAAGCGTTAAGGATCCTGCTGATCTAATAAACAAACCATTATATTTGCTTCTCTCGAAAACGCGGAGCAAAAGATAATGACTGTTAGAGATAGTAAACTACATGAAGATGTTGACCCAGCAGCAGTAAAAACTGAGCCAGTTAAGGTACAAGTATGCCCCGAATGTGGCAGCACCAGAATAATGCGTGACTATGAATGCGCTGAAATAGTATGCATGGACTGCGGTTTCGTAGTACAACAGAAAATTGCAGATAGAGGACCAGAATGGAGAGCCTTTGATGACGAACAAAGGTCAAAACGCACAAGGGTCGGTGCACCATTAACCTACACAATTCATGACAAAGGATTATCAACAACCATAGATTGGCACGACCGAGACATCTATGGAAAAAGCCTCTCACCAGGCCAAAAAGCCCAAGTTTACCGCCTACGAAAATGGCAAAGACGCATCAGAGTTTCAGATGCAACAGAACGCAACTTAGCATTCGCACTATCCGAAATCACAAAGATTTCAAACAACCTAAACCTACCAAAAAACATTCTTGAAACCGCCTCAGTCATTTATCGTAAAGCAGTCAAGGAACGATTAATCCGTGGACGCTCAATCCAAGGAGTAACCTCAGCAGCACTCTACTTAGCATGCAGACAATGCGGCTTGCCAAGAACACTTGACGAAATATCTCAAGCATCAACCGTAAATAAAAAGGAAGTTGGAAGAAGCTACCGATTCCTAATAAAAGAATTAAACTATTCAATACCACCACTACGACCAAGCCAATACATCACAAAGTTCTCCAACCAATTAACAATGCAGGGAAAAGTAGAAGAAATTGCCCATAAAATCCTTGCAGCAGCAAAAGAACTAAAACTCACCTCGGGCAGGGGACCAACAGGAATTGCGGCAGCAGCAAGCTATGTAGCGTCGGTTTTAACTGGCGAACGCAAGACACAACGAGAAATTGCAGAGATCGCACAAGTAACTGAAGTAACCATCCGTAACCGATACAAGGAACTTGTGGAACGTTTAATGTTCCAAATTAGCATCTAAACTGCTTTTCCTCAATTTTTCATTTTTTAAATTTATTTTCTTTTGACTCAGCAGTTTCTGTGTGTAGCGATTAAACAATGCAAAATGTTATAATCAAAAAACTCCTTTTGTTTGTAAATGCACATAGATTTTGTGTATGCGAGGATAATAGTTGGTTAACTGCCCAAACTGTGGAACTGAACAAACCACAACAATAAAAAAATGGACGATTACCGCAATTAAACGAGAAGACACTCTAATTACACCCGAAATTTATGTTGCAGTTTACGAATGTCCTAAATGTAAGGCAATCTTCAAATCAGCCACATCAGCCCAGACGATTCAGACAGACTTATCCATCATGTCTCAAGTTAAAGAAGACAACTTTTCCACTATAGTTCGTCGCCTCACAGAGATCCGTTCAGGCCTAATTCAAAATAGGAATAACTTGAGACGGAACTTGGAGATTTTAGAAGCCGAGCGTTCTGGTGTATTGTTTGAGATGGAAGCTTTTAGGAAAAACGCTGAAAACAAGGCAGTTGTACTTGAAGATGACATAAATCGTCTACGTGAAGAAATTCGTTGTCTTCGAGAGCTTTTAGGCTTAGATAAGGAAGAAGTGAGTTAATTTAAACCTGTTTTTATTGATTATTACACAGTTATTTTTTTAAGCGTGTATTCTGCATATTTAGTCTATGCCCTATAAATTCATATTTGATTTGTCAAATGTGCCTAGATTCTTCTTCACTGAACTTGCCATGGTAAGTTATCAGAGGGGCATGCATAAAGCGTTTCTTAAAACAGCATTGGACATCATAAAAAAGTTCAAGCTTGAAGAAGCCACTGGCTTAAACATTAACGACGCAGTGGTTTTACTTCAAGATCTAATTGATTTACAAGCAGTAAACATGATCGAACGAAACAAGTTTTTACAAACAAAGAAAAGAGCACTTGTACTGCCTCATTGTTCAAGAAAATATATGGATAGCCGTTGCAAAGCAGTTTTTGACGCAAACATTCCATCTTATACATGTGCTCATTGCTCAGAAGATTGCCTAGTTAACAAATCCGAAAAAATAGCTAAAGAAAAAGGCTACGACGTCTATGTGTTACCAGGAGGTTCCTGCATCCCTAAAATACTGAAAAACAAGAAATATGAGGGTGTAGTGGGTATAGCTTGTGGCGAAGAAATGAGAATGTTAGCTCCTCTCTTGGGCAGCATGAATGTAGCTGGTCAAGCTATACCTTTAATTAAAAACGGCTGCGCCAGCACAGTCTTCAATATGGATACCCTAATGAAAGTGCTTTAGGCACTTTTTATGAATAATTTGTTTTTTTTTTTGCTCGCGTAAAAGTTAATAACTTTAGTATCTTTTTTTACGCATTATTGGTGACATAGCTAAGTGGCCTTTGAAATTCAAGAGTTACCTGACGTCATTAGAGTAATTGTTTTATTAAATCTAAGCAAAGGCGTCAAAATCAAGAAGACAGCTCTCAAAAACCGAATTGACCACGTTTGTGTCAGCTACACCTGTGTTAACATGAATGAACTTGATAAATCCTTAACAGAAATGAATTCTGAAGGATTACTTCGTGAAGAAGGCGAGTTTGTTCAATTAACCCCACAAGGCCAAAAACTTGGCAAAGAATGGGAAAGCCTCCTATTGAAAAAGGAGCCAATCATGGAAGTTGTAGCTGGATTAGTGGACGGTTCAGTTACAAGTCTAGTCGTTATCTTATCCGCTTTTATAGCCACATTAACAACCACATCAGCCTTTCTAGGAACCCAAAGCGCCGTCATTTTCGCAGCATTTCTAACCCTAAGCGCCGTGGCCATCACAAACTTCTCAAGCTTCCTTCTTGGCGGAATCACAGAAGACTTAGCAGATATTATGACACTTCAAACACTAATGAATTACAGCCTAAGCGATATTCCAGACAAAAAAGAACGCGACAAGTCATTACTTCTTGTACAAAAACTGTTTACGTTGCTGGGTAAAGAAATTCATCGCTCAAATGTTTACGCTGCAATAATCTGCGGAACTACAACTTTCGTAGCAGGCATCATACCTATAGCAACATACCTACTTCTGCCACCATACTTCAACATAATCATATCCTTAGTCTTGGTGGTTGCCATAGTTGGTATTTTCCTTGTACGATACCGTTCAAAGAAAACACGCGTAAACTGGAAAATCACCTTATCTGAGACTCTAGCAATCGTTATTATAGCAACCATTGCTTCCTTAATACTTGGCGCAGCATAGAACTAATGAGAAGTGAGATGCATATGCTCCTTCATAATACATTTATCCATTATCACAACTAAACCAGCATCTATTGCTTTTTCAGCAGCCTCTTCATTGGCAATGTCAAGCTGCATCCAAACCACAAAGGGCTGTCCATACATTTTCTTAAGCTGGATAACTTGATCAATAATCGGCGGTACATCTTGAGGTTTTCTAAAAATGTTAACAATTTCTATAGTTTTCTGGATTTCACAGGGTACATCAAGAAGGCTTTTGTAGCTTTGAAAACCAAAAACCTCCTCGATCTTTGGATTAATCGGAATTATTTTGTAGCCATGCTTTTTTAGGTATGCACCCACTCTATGGCTCGGTTTGCCTATAGTGTTAGATATACCGACTACGGCTACAACTTTGTATTTTGCTAAGATTTCTTTTATTTCAACTTCACACATACAACTTTTCTCCTTGAATTTTTTATGGGGCTTCACTTAGGCTCAAATCAAAGAATTGCTCCCGACTATTTCGCAAAGCAAAGAGTCTAACTTTATCCCCAACTTTTCGAATATGAATCTCTCTAACCAAATCTTCAACAATGTTAGTGGCCCTGTTATCAATCTCTAAAATAATGTCCCCTTCAGCTATTCCAGCAACCTCAGCGGGGCTTCCCTTAGAAATCTTTGTAACGAAAACACCATTATCCACAGGCAATTCATAGTAACGTGCAATATGACTGTTTAGACTTAATCCAATAATGCCAAGCCAAGGACGTTTAGCAATACCTTCAGTTACAATTCCATTAGTGCAGTTTTTTGCAGAATTAATAGGAACTGCAAACCCAATACCCTGAGCGTAAGGAACAATCGCAGTGTTTATGGCTATAACTTTGCCGTCTAAATCCACAAGAGGCCCACCACTATTACCTGGATTGATTGCAGCATCCGTCTGAACAAGATTTTCAATTAAGCCACGCTGTGATTCAATTGTTCGGTTAATTGCACTGAGAACACCTGAAGTTACACTTGGCCCCCCAGTCAACCCAAAAGGATTACCGATAGCATATACCCGTTGCCCCACTCGAAGTCTATCTGAATCCCCAAGCTGTGCAGCTTGAAGATCCTTACCATCAACTTTGATAACCGCAATATCATGAATAGCGCAGGAGCCCTCAATTTTTCCTTCTAGAACTTGATTATTCCAAAGGGTAACATTGATTTTTTCTGCTCCACCAATTACATGATTATTAGTTAAAATTAGACCTTTAGAATCAATTATTGTGCCAGAACCCATCCCGCCAACTGGAACTGCCTGATAAAATAAGCTGTTAACAAGCCTAACTGTGTTTATGTTGACAACGCTTTTACTAACGCGCTCTATTATGTCCAAGACTGCATTTTCGTCATAAGATGACACTTGTTTCCCTCCAAGAGCAGACTAAAAAAGAGTCTAATAAATGTTCAATTTGTCAATTTGACAGAAAATGCATCCTTCAGCCCATTGCATAGCCATCTCTTTACGACATAAATTGCACATTAAGCCTTGTTCCCTTATGGTTTTGCATGTTCGGCAAAAGAGAATTAACACTTGCTGTTTCTTTTCAGGTTCCTTCACCAAGTAGGTTACCATTTGATCTATTAGGATTTTAACTTCAACTGAATTTTCGATTTCGTTTAGGTTGTTGCCCCGGTCTCTATTCTTATAGCGGCTTATGGCAGATTGGGATAAACCGAGAAGTTCAGCGGTTTCTTTCTCTTTTAGACCATGTTTTTCAACAATGGTTCTGGCTATGATAGCTTTTACAGCGGGTAATATTGTTTTTACACCCACTTCACATGGTAACAGCAAAGAATACACCTGATTATGGGTAAGATATGGGGAAATATATTTAAACTTGACGCCTGTCATACAATTTCTATGACGCGTGTCATGATGGGCATTTTTCAAAACAACACACATCTTACACCCAAAAACTCGCTCCTTCACCCATCACGGCAACGCCATAATGGTGAGAAAAAATGGGAAACACCCTAACACCAACCAAAAACGGTCAAAACAAAAAAGACCTTACCCAAATGTTATCAACACTTAACGCTGAATGCCGAAACTGCGCACCAACATCACTTTTAGACTGCATAGGCAGATGCCAAGTCTACAAACTCAAAAACGAACTAAGAAGCCTACGCGATACAATGGATAACCCAAACTTTATAAAAGATCTCTTTAACGTTCTGAAAAACGAGACACGCTTCCACATTCTCAAATCAATAGTAAGAGGAAAATATTCAGTTAGCCAAATACAACAAGAACTAAAAAAAGCTGGTCACACCCACAGCCAAGACACCATAAATGAAGAGTATCTACGTCCACTCATGGAAGTGGGACTAGCAAATGAAGCAAGACAAGAGTATTACGCCACAACTTTTGGCGGCAGATTAACCGAGTTATTATGCGATTTTCCTGAATACGTGAACGTTCTACCTGCACACTCTGAATGTTACGAAGAGACGCTTCTTCGCGCTTTACTAAATGGACCAAAAACTTTTGAGGATATTAGACTGCTTATTTCGCCGAAAATAACTGCACGCATTCTAAAACGCTTGCGCGAAGAAGGCTTGATTGCAACACCAGAAGATCGAGACTATATCTTCTTCTATAAATCCAAACGAGATCCAAACAAAGAAACGTTTGCTCCAACCGAACGAAGAATCTACGACTCTATCAACCCAGAAGGAATATCAGCTGGAAAACTTGCCAAAGAAACAGGCATCTCCATGCGTAGAACCTACAAGTACCTTCGAGGTTTAAAAGGAAAAAAATTGGTTTTCATACGGAGAACACCTAAAATGTATTCTTTAACAAACAAAGGCGAAAAACTAGCCTTTGTCCTGCAAGGTCTTCATCAACTCGTTGAGGAAACATGGAGTTCTTCTCAACAAGTTATTAACAGCAACGACAACGCATAA
>CAZXGX010000037.1:0-16466 GCA_964640475.1 uncultured Candidatus Bathyarchaeia archaeon | reverse complement strand
CTGTCATGATTTTTTCTAAAACTTGTAAAACAATGAGAAAATGACGAAAATTACTATATTTTGGAGAAGACAAAAACATTGAATTGAAAAAAATGTTGATTTATTTTTGGCTTTTTTGCGAAAGCGTTATCTTACATAAAGTATATATTATTATAATTAGGGAGGGAAACTGTATAGAATATGAACAGTTCGCTTTCGCCTATGTTTTATCAGTTGATGAAAAGTACTGGAATCGCTTATGCCAACGCGATAAAGTCGGGTTGACTACTCACGTTTTTATTCGTAAAAACGCAGTTACCCCTTTTCAGGTAAATCAACTACTGTTTTATGTTACTGCTCCAGACAAAAGACAAGTTTTAGGAGTCGCCAACTTTTTAGAATGTTTAACAGGAAATAGCGCAGATTTATGGAAAAAATTCGGTAGTGAAAGTTGTTTCGAAAACCTTTGGGAATATAAAACATACACTGAAGGTAAAGAAATGATGACTTTTATTCGCTTTAACAATTTCAAACAAATCAAGCAACCTAAAACCAAAGACGAAACCGTTGAGGTTCTAGGTATGTTACACAGATTTAGCATAGGTCAATATCTAGATAGAGAATCAGCTTTACGCTTAATTTAAGAAACATTAAATTGAAGTAGGAAGTAGTGTTTTCTCTAAGAGTGTGAACCATTTATGTTCCGCGTAAGAGTTAACAAAATTGAATCCACAAGAGATTTAGACGGAAACCTAGGCAAACGAATCGAACTGCTTGAGGAAAGAGAAGTGAACCCATATGTTTTAAGACCCCAAAGTGATGAAGCAAAAATGGCTCAAGATATCATGCAGGCGCTTCAACAGCAAATGCCGTTTCTACCCCAAAAAACACAGATGGCAACACCTAAAATAATTCTGTTCCTAACAGAACAAGAATACGACAGTTTTGGCATAACCTTTGACGTAAACCAAGTCTACGAAGTATTGCTTCAGAATCAAGCAATCAGCTTTAGGAAAGTTTAACAAATTCATTACGCATATGCCTAAGAGCAGTATGTTTTGGATGGAAAGACAACACAAACATCATGTTCCTTATGGTAGAACAAATTTCTTCTAAACCAGATATTTTTCCTTCATCACAATAAAGAGGAATAGCTTCACCGTCATCGCCTTCATAGTAAACGTAGATTGGGGAAGCTGATTTTTCAATTTTTACCATAAAATCCATTCTTAACCGTCTAGCTGTTTCTTGAGTTGCAGTTTTTACAGATTCCAAACGTTTTCTTGAAGGAAAGTCTTCAGACGCGCAAACCATCAATTTTCCACTATTACTCTTATACATGATTCTCACGATTATGGCAATCTGTTCAAGACTCTAATAAGCCGACTCTTCCAACGACTTTTTCATGCAGCACGGGGGTAAGTTAAAGTGAAAACCTATAAACATCAAAAATTACAATTAAACTATGAAATCTAGAGCGCATATATATGTAACTGGCAAAGTTCAAGGCGTATTTTTTAGGCAAAACACAAAAAGGCAAGCTCAAAATCGAGGTGTCAAAGGATTAGTCTGCAATTTGCCTGATGGCAGAGTAGAAGCTATTTTTGAAGGTGAAGAAGAAGCAGTTAAGGCTCTTGTAGATTATTGTCATCATGGTCCATCATATGCTAAAGTAGAAAATGTTGAAGTAACATATGAAACCTACAAAAGCGAATTTACAGACTTTAAAATAGCTTAACAACGCAATTAAGAACTCGTTCCATAAGCTCAGCTCAACGGTTAAATTGTGAACAAAACTTATCTTTAACAGGTATAGTATGAAAATTATTGGTTTAGTTGGAAGTCCCCGAAGAGGCAGCAACACAGACCTACTTGTAAGTGCAATTCTTGAAGGCGCCAACGAAAATAAGTGTGCTACAGAAAAAATATGCCTATATAGCCTTGACATCGCTTCCTGTGTGGATTGCAGATCATGTAAAAAAGGCAGTTACCAATGTGCAATTAAAGATGGCATGACAGATCTTTATCTTAAACTTGAGGAAGCCGATGCTATAATTTTCGGAACACCCCTTTACTGGTATGGGCCTTCAGCAAAAATGAAGTTGTTTGTTGATAGGTTACGTCCCTTTATAGCATCTAAAAAGTTAAGGGGCAAAAAAGCCGTTTTAGTGGTTCCTTCTGAGGAAGGCGCTGAAGCCTGCAATTTTACTGTTGGCATGTTCAGTTTATCATTCAAATATTTAGAAATGGACTTAGTTAGTGTATTGTTGCCTAAGGCCTGCGAGAAAGCTGAAGTAAAAACGCAGCCTCAAACGCTACATGAAGCCTTCGAAATTGGCAAAAACCTGCGATAACCGATACCTGCAGTTTAGGCTTTTTTCTTTGGCACCCTAAAATGCGAATCTTTGCCAGCGCTTATGTATTCTCCACCCATTCCTCGAACTGCTGAGGCAATTTTAGCAAAGTTCTCGCTGCCTAGAAACTGTTTTGGTTTAATTATTATATAGTCCCCTTTGTCTTCAAAACCTAAGCGCGTCTCTAGCTCCTCTGGGAAAGACATACGGATGTCATCAACTGAACGGTTCTTCTCGCTTGACGAAGACGCCAAAGATGGTACTGCTGCTGTTACAGCTGTTTTTTGCGACTGCATTACTGGTTGAGTTATTTGTCCTACAGCAAGAGATTTCATAGATGATGCAAGAGACCGTAAATCCTCAGAAACTTTAGTTAAAACAACCAAAAGCTCATCAACGCGCTCTAATAGTTGATTAAGTTTCTCTTTATCGCTACTCACGCTTACCTTCCCTCAAACTCCTAAAATAAACCCAGACGCTTATTAATTATTTGCAAACCAAACTGAGCGTAAAACAATGATTGAAATAGACGGAAGCAAAAAAAGCGGAAGTGGAACAATTCTTCGCCTATCCATAGCTATTGCCGCAATCAAACAGCAGCCACTGCATATCTTCAACATTCGCCAACAGCGCCCACAACCAGGACTAAAACGGCAGCATTTGGAAGCAGTGTTAACAGCTGCTAAACTATGTAACGCCAAAGTTGAGGGCGCAAAGTTGGCGTCAAAAGAAATCTGGTTCACTCCAAAAGAAATTTCAGGGGGCAATATTGAAGCAGAAATAGAAACCGCTGGGAGCATACCCATGCTACTAATGGCTCAGATCCCGATTTGTATATTCGCCAAAAACCCCGTATATCTCCATGTAAACAAAGGTGGAACAGACACCACTCACGCTCCAACAATTAACTATCTACGTTTCGTTTTACTTCCTACTTTAAGAAAAATAGGTGTTGAAGCAGAAATAGCTGTCAAGAAGTATGGTTATTATCCAAAAGGCATGGGTGAAGCTGTCTTGACAGTGAAACCCAACCCAAACCTTACACCTATTCGTTTGGAAAGTTTTGGCAAATTAAAAAGTATCAACGGTGTTTCCGTCTGCACTTACCTTGCTGACCGCCAAGTAGCCGAGCGACAAGCAAAAGCTGCACAACAAATCCTTAAACAAAATGGTTACCCATCATCAATCCAAGTGGTAAATGATCAATCAAATCCTTATCAAAAAGGCAGTTCAATAACGCTTTGGGCAGAGACTGATCAAGGCTTAATCATGGGTACAGATGCTCTTGGGGAGTTACGTAAAAGCAGTGAAGATGTAGGAACTGAAGCTGCAAAGAAGCTGATAACAGAATTATCTGTGGAACCAACGGTTGACGTATTTTTGTCAGACATGCTAATTCCCTATATGGCTTTAACTGAAGGTAAATCAGTCTTCTTTACTAGAGAGGTTACTGAGCATATTGAAGCTAACATTTGGCTTATGGAAACCATGCTAGACATCAAATTTAAAATTCAAAAAATAAATAAGCTGTATAGAATAGAGAAAGCAAGCTGATGTTATGCCTGAAGCCGACTGCATTAAAGTATCCAAAAAACATGGAGAAATAACAATAACTCTAACTCACAAGCTTGGATTGATAAATAAAGACTTAATTATTCAAAGAGAAGAAGACCAGCTTTGTATTCCACTTGTTAGGGAACCAAAGGACGAAGAATTATCAACACTAAAAAATCAGGCTTCAGAGCTACAAATTTCAAAATCCAATTTCATTGAAAAACACTCAACTGAAGAAACCTTTACCCATATACTTGAAAAACAGCTTCCACCTGATCTTTTTCAAAGCATCCCCCATTCCCTTGACATAATAGGCGACATAGCTATAATTGAAATTCCCAAACAACTAAAATCACATGAAAAACTAATTGGGGAAACCATTTTAAAAACTTACAAAAATATAAAAACAGTTCTTGCCAAAGCAGGCGCTATAAGTGGAGTCTATCGAATCCGTGACCTCAATTTAATCTTTGGCGAAAATAAAACCAGAACAGTATACAAGGAGTACGGTTGTCAATATCATGTTGATGTAGCTAAAGCCTACTTTTCACCAAGATTATCTAATGAGCACCATCGTGTAGCACAACTTGTTAAAGAGGGCGAAACCGTGGTTGACTTGTTTGCTGGGGTAGGACCATTTGCTGTGCTGATCAGTAAAGTGAATCCTAAAGCTGAGGTTTACGCTGTAGACATTAATCCTGAAGCTTTTGAACTACTGAAAGTTAACGTTCGCGTGAACAAGGTGGAGACTAAAGTTTACCCATTGCTTGGTGATGCGCGCGAATTAGTTGGAGGCAAACTTTGTGGGATTGCAGATCGGGTTATCATGAATTTGCCTGAAACAGCTATAGATTTTGTTGATGCAGCTTGCCAGACCCTTAAACCTCAAGGTGGTCTTGTTCATTTTTACGGTTTTATTCGTAAACCTGATACTATCGAAGAAATGAAATCACGTTTTTCTAAAGCTGTTAAAGTTTCAGGCAGAAAAGTAGTGGAATTCATACAATATAGGAACATTAGAGAAACTGCGCCTTTCGAGTCACAAGTAGTTTTAGACGTTAAAATAATTTAGTTTAACGGCGTTTTAGCTCTTTCAATAGTACTCTGGCTTTAATCGTTAATTCTGGTCTATTTCCTTTGCTTAGAATAGAAAAGAATGAACCAAGAAAAATTAAAACTACTCCAAATATTGCTACGCTTTCCACTGGGGCAATCTTCCATTCGAGACACAGAGTGAATACAATTAATATAATTCCGATAGCAACCATTACGGAATTGCTTCTGGAGGCTGTGGTATGCAAGGCAAATTCCTTCTTACCCTCTTCTGTTACCGAGAAGTAACCATCTTTTTCCTCCAACATTGCTGAACTAACAAGATAATTCCAGTCATGATGAAAGTGTCCATCTGATTTGTATCCTAAAGCGGCGCAAATCTGTGATTTAACTCCTGGAACAGCAAGAATCCGATTATGAGGTGCAGAATAAATAAAATAAAGCAGTTTAGTCCTTGGCGCCTGAATATCTGCACTTATTCCTCGTACTTTTGACACTTGCATCCTCTTTCCTAACTATGCATCTGTTTTAAACTTAAGCAAATCTGTTATTTCTTGCCCTATACCGCTTAGTGTTTTAGAATATTCCAAATATGACTCTATGTCTTAGAGTTCTATCCTCCACATGGTAGGGCTATTATCAACTTTTGCTACATCGCTCGCAGTGAATATAAATGATCAGAACTTCAAGGTCTATAAATCAAAAGGGTATGCTCATAATTTCATCATTATCTCTACTTTGTTTCTTGACCATATTTTATTCAAGAAATCAACTTACCGGATTAGATTTATCCGTAAACGCGTGGGCAGCAAATATTAACACAGACACCTTCACACAAGCAGCCAAAATTTTTTCATACATTTTTGATACCACAATTCTGCTTGCAGCTACATTCCCAATAGTTGTCTTACTACTTTATAAAAAACAGGCGAGCACCGCTTTGTTACTTGTCAGCTCAATGGGAATAAACGCTATCTTGCTTCAAATTTTTAAAACCTTCATTGTCTCGCCTAGGCCATCAAACGGCTTCATTTTTGAGAGTTCAAACTCGTTTCCCAGCGGGCACTTAACAAGCACAATCGTATTCCTTGGAATCCTGATGTATTTAGTGTGGAAAAGCCATGTGAGCAGAGGGGTAAAGATTGGATTGTCAGCGTTAACGTGCATATTAGTTCTCTTAGTTGGGTTTAACAGAATATACCTGAATGTTCATTGGTTAACTGATGTCATTGCAGCACCATTTCTAGCGTTATTCATTCTTAGCGCATCAATAATGCTGGTGAAAATTCTAACAAGCATATACAGGAAAAAGCTACGTCAAACTGCCAATTTGAATTATTCTCAGCTTTCAAAAGCTGCTCTTTGTCTTAGAGCAGGAACTCTAAATGGTAGAGCTATAACCAACTCGCGATACTCCAATAAGTAGTGATGTAAAATGCGAGAAAGACTTGAAGCAGCCTTCGAATACGTTATGGATCACCCAGAAGCACTCATGCTAACAGGAGGAATGTTCTTTGCCTTCATATCAATATTCACAGTCTTAGACACAGGAACCACTTCATTTCTGAGGATCCTTGCTGTAGCATTAATCATAGGTGGAATAGTTCTCTACATATTGCATCTTGGGATAAGATTCATAATCCGCTTATTCCGCAAACTCTTCCACATGAAAATAACCTTTGATAACCCATCCTAATGATGTTTCCGTCCCCATTCAGAGGTGAAAGTATGAAGAAAATTTTAAAATATACAATTTTTATATTATTTTTCCTCTTTATTTCTTTAATTGCATTAGGCCTGTTAATTAATAATCAAACTCTTCCAATAGTGGGTTTAATTGTATTTGCGGTTGCATCTGGACTCGCAACAATTTATTTGATCCTAAACCAAACTTAAATCACTAACTTTCGGTTTCTACCGTTAAAAAAATTGTTACTTTCTGTTTAGGATCTTTAAGCTTTCCAATTAACTCTCTTGATAAATCCCTAGCAGCTTTATCTGAACGCACGGCAAGGGTTCGACCAGAAAGAAACTCACTTTTCCTAACAACAATATCCACCGAATCAACCAATGTTAGATTCGAATTGCCCTCAGCTTGAATCAACTCACTAAAACCGTCAACATCTATTTGGATTATTAATTTAGCATTTGGCTTTCTCAACAAATCTTTGAACTCGATGCTTAAATCAGCAACCGCTTTATCCGCAGCCACAGCAACAACGCAGTCGCCTTGTTTTGACAAATCTACTTCTTTAGTAATCATTAAAGTGGTGGGGTGAGTAGCTTGCATGTTAGCGTGCCCAAAAGCCGTTATGTTCTCACAAACTTTTTTTGAGGTCACTTACTCGTTAACCTCTATTGAGTCTACTTTGCCATCTCCATCCAAGTCAAAACCCTGAATAGCCACCGCAAAAGTATCTTTATCATCAAACTTCTGTAGTGTCTTCTTCCAAAAGTTGGTTAGAGCCAAAACACATGCTTTAGTGCCTACAGCTTTGTTACCGGCGATAATGATAATACGTTTTGTTTCATCCCAAGGATTGATGATTTTAGCTATCACGCCTGAAACATCCGTTGTGAAGGTTCGACCTGTCTTCTTTGAAGACAAGCCACCTAGAAGGAAGCCCTGCTCTGAGGACTGCATTATAAATTTAATGGGTAAATACTCGTTAATTTCCTGTGTAATCAAGTTGGTTCCTGGACCGCCTACAAGGATAAGATTGTTCTTTTCTTCTTTCTCTGCTTTAACGTCAACATCAAGTTTCACTGCAAACTCGGTTGGCATTTTCGCAAACTGTCCCATAAATAATGCTAAATGCGCAGCATAATGGCCGTCTCTAGCACTTGTCTTGAATGGGCCGTGTGGTTGTGGACTGCCGACAACGATTTTTCCATCAAAAACTCCGTTGACGATGAATTCTTTGAAAAACTTTTGAAGCGAATCGTCTATGCCGAGTGTGCAGATGTTTTGTATTGGTTTGTATCCTTCTGGGAATTCTATGCCAAACGCGGGGGAAACGGTTTTGTAGTATTTGGCTATGGCTCCTTTCTTTTTTTCTTCACGTTGCGTTTGGATTGCGCCTGCTTTAATCAGTTTTCGTATGTGGTAGTATACTTTTTGTTCATGCATGCCTAGTTGTCGTGCGATTTCTATCGGGTACATTTCTTTTTTTGAGAGTATAGTTAGGATTTGCCAGCTTAGGTTGCCTAGTATCATTTTAAGTTCTTGAGCGTTGTTTAGTATGCTTATTTCTTTTACTTCTTGGTTACCTTTTTTTTCTTGGAGTAACAGTTTCTTGTTCATTGTTGTCTATGGTTAAGCGTGAGTTGTACTATAAAAAATTTATTTTTAATGGTTTATTTTTTACGCTACTAATACTTGCGGTAGTTTTACTTTTAGGGAATAATGTCTGTGAACACCTAAAAAATTGTTTTTAGCGGTTATACTTTTTTCTTAAAAATGTTAATTAGCAATTCACAGACTTCATAAATCTAAAACGAGGCAGTAATAAGAAGGACTTAAAAATGTGTGGAATATTTGGTTGCATACTAAAAGATGGAAGCGCCGCCCCAGTAATTCATTCTTCACTGAAACGTCTTGAATACCGCGGATATGACTCAGTAGGAATTGCCACGATTGAGAATGGCAAAATTTTCATTAAAAAAGATCAGGGGAAAATCGATGAAGTGCACAAACTGCTTAACTTGGACGATATGCCTGGTAAACTTGGTATCGGTCATACTCGTTGGGCAACTCATGGTGCGCCATTAAAAGTGAATTCTCACCCTCATACTGACTGTAAAGGCGAAATAGTGGTAGTTCACAATGGTATTATTGAAAACTTTACTGAACTAAAACTTGAACTGCAAAACCTCGGTCATGTGTTTGTTTCTAAAACAGACACCGAAATTATTCCACACTTAATCGAGGAAATTATGAAAAACAATCCTAAACTTACTTTAGTTGATGCTGTTCAAGAAACAATAAAACGTCTAGAAGGCTCTTATGCGCTGGCGGTTATTTCTTCACGTGAACCAGACAAAATCATTTGTGCTAGAAATGAAAGCCCACTTGTTTTAGGCGTCAGCGAGAATGGAGTATTTTGTGCATCTGATATTCCAGCGTTTTTAGCCATGACAAACAAGGCAGTCATGATTAACAATGGTGAACTTATAATCCTTAGTCAATCAGGTTATCAAATTAAGAAAATTTCAGACGGTAGTATTATTGAACGTGCGCCGGAGACTATTGAGTGGACTGCTGAGATGGCAGTTAAACAGGGTTATCCACACTTTATGATTAAAGAGATTCATGAGCAACCTGAAACCCTCCGCAATACTCTGCGCTTGCAAGATCATTACCTTGATTTACTTTCAACCTTTCTTGATCGTGCGAGCGAAGTCTTCCTTGTAGCATGTGGGACGAGCTACCATGCATGCCTGGCAGCTTCTTACATGTTCTCAAAGCTTGCTTTCCTTCCAACATATCCAGTGTATGCTTCAGAATTCATTGAACAACATGGTAAATCAGTAAACATTGACAGCACTATCCTTGCAATTAGTCAATCAGGGGAGACTGCTGATACAATAGCGGCAGTAACCTGCGCTCAGCAACGAGCAGCAACAATTTTAAGCTTAACAAATGTTATCGGCTCAACTTTAACTAGAGTATCTCGAGTTTATATTGGAACTCAGGCGGGTCCAGAAATAGGTGTTGCAGCAACGAAAACTTTTACTTCTCAGTTGTCTGTGCTTGCTCAGTTGGCTTTGCGATTAGCTAAGAAGAGGGGTAAGGTTAGTCAAGATGAAATCGATACTCTTGAAGTACAACTAGGCAAGTTGCCTGAAATTGTAGACACAATTGTCAAAACTCAAGAAGAGAAAGTTAAGAGTATCGCTAGGAAATATGCTGATTCTAAAGTGTTCTTTTTCTTAGGTAGAGGTATAAGTACAGCTACAGCTTTTGAAGGTAGACTGAAACTTATGGAGATCGCCTATATACCTTCAATAGCATTCCCCGCTGGGGAAAGCAAACATGGCCCAATCAGCCTCGTCGAGAACGGTTTTCCAGTAGTTTTTGTTTGCCAAAAAGACGACACTCACAAGACTGTGATTGGAAATATTATGGAAATGAAAGCTAGAGGAGCAAACATTATCTCAATAGTTGAAGAAGGCGACCAAGACATCAAAGCCCTTTCTGATGACTATATTGAAGTACCTAAAGGTATTCCGGGAGTGCTTTCGCCAATTCCGTTTGCTGTGCCACTACAATTATTAGCTTACTATGTGGCTTTAGAAAGAAAATTCAATCCTGATATGCCACGCAACCTTGCCAAATCAGTAACTGTAAAGTAACCTCTATATTTTCCCTTCTATTTTTTGTTCCGAATACATTAAAAGACAAGTTGCCTATTCTTAACAATGGTGTAGTGTTCTGGAGAATACTAACTGGGAAAAACTAATTGACAATCTGCTGAAAAGAGGCGTTATACGTTCCTCTTCAACAGCAAAGGCATTACGGGCGATTCCTAGATTAAACTTTTTGCCTCTTGAACAGCAAGCTTACACTAATTACGATACCCCTTTGCCGATCGGTTTTGGGCAAACAATTTCAGCGCCTCATATGGTGGCTATTATGAACGAAGCCTTAAAACTTGAGGTTGGAAATAAAGTGCTAGAGATCGGATCTGGTTCAGGTTGGCTTGCAGCCATAATGGCTGAACTTGTTACCTCAGTTGATGCACCTAGAAGCGAATGGGGACATATTTACACTATTGAAATTATTCCTGAGTTAGCCGAGATGGCGAAGAAGAATGTTCGAAAAGCTGGGTATAATGATCGCGTTACAGTAATTAATGCTGACGGTTCAAAAGGGTATCCTCAAAAGGCACCCTATGACCGGATTGTTGTCAATGCTGCTGCGCCCGAGTTTCCTCAACCGTTGCTAGATCAGCTTAAAATTGGTGGTATAATGATTATCCCATTAGGTAAAGCTTCACTCTTTCAAAGCTTGATGCTTGTTACCAAAGAACCTGATGGTACTGTTAAAAGAGAGAATCTTGGTGGAGTTTCCTTTGTACCTCTTACAGGTGAATTTGGGCAGAAAGCCTGATGATTTATCCGAACCATTTTTCCAGTGATGTTTTACCCTTTTGTTTCTTGCTGCCTTCAGTCATTCTTTCTAAAGCTTTACGTATGCGTTCTTCAGAGAACTCTTTTTGGCAGCATAAAAAGTCAATGATGCCATCCGCGTTGGGTGTTTTCCATTCAAGCTTGTAGTTGTCAGTTACTTTGGGTTTTAGAAATATTTCTCTGATTTGTTTTGGCTCAACTGGGAAAGCGGCGTTTTTTATGTGGGGTAAAGCTTTTTCTATTGTGCCGTGTTCTTTTATCAGTTTAAGAGCTGTTTTTGGTCCAAGCCCTTTTATACCATCAGGATTAAAGTCGGTGCCGATTAAAATTCCTACATCAATTAGTTGTTCATAAGTTATGTTACAGAAGCTTAAAGTTTTTGAGAGTTCAACAACTTCTGGAACTATGTCAATGTAGATGTTTTTGCTTGGAAGTTTTCTTTTACCTGAAATTGTTACGTTGCGTAGAAGTTTTGGGGCTCCAAAAAGCAAGCTATCGTAGTCTTGGCTAGTGCAATAGTCTGCGGTGCCACGTTTAGTCATATGTGCAGCTTGAGCTTCGCCTTCGCTTGGTGCTTGAATCCATGGTAATCCCATTAAATCTAATAGTTTTTGGCTGTCGTCTAGCATATAGTCTTTCATGCTTGTTGTTGCTTGAGCATAGGTACGCATTTTAGCAGTATCGCCTGTCGCAACAGCTTTCTCGTAGCTTGCTACTGCTTGCACTTTAACTTGTTTTCGTCGTTCAATTTCTGATGCTTTTAGAGCTGGGGATTCGCCATCGAAAACGTAAATTGGTTTTAAACCCATTTCTATTAGGTTGCTTGTTCGATAGAAGAGTCCGCTTAGGTGACTAGTGATTTTTCCTGTGCTGTCTTTTAGAGGTGTGCCGTCGGGTTGGCGGATTATTGAGAGAAACTGGTAAAGTGCGTTATATGCGTCTATGGCGATTATTTTCCCGGATAGGTCTTCGAGTTTTACTGGGGTTTTAGGTATTAAGTCTTTGAAGTTTACGCCCAAAATGACACCGTTACAATAATGGCTGCATGGTTGATAATTAAATTTGCGTGAAATTTTATTAGATTAAGCTATTTGTTTTGCTTTTTCCCAATAATAATTAAACAAGTCTTTTGCCCAAAATGGAATTGCTTGGTTTTCTCAGAAGAAAATAGCATAATCGACTGACAATTTCATTGGTGGTTGTGGTGAGAGACTTCTATATTTACAGCCTTTTGGTATTAAATAGTGAGCAATAATTTTACTTTTTCCGACTTTTTTATTCATTTTTTTACCTTAAACTTGCTTGATTATTTATACATTATTCGTGAGTAGGGTTAAAATAGCTCAATTCTAATGTCTATGGGTTAAAATTGGATTGATTATTAAGGATGAAGCCGCCGCAGACAAAGCTCACAGTACTTCTCATCGCCTTTTTACTTGCAGCAACTTTTCTAATCGTTTTTTACCAAAACTCTAGCAGTAATGTATCGGCTCGACCCGTTCGAGTAGCCTGCGTCGGAGATAGCATAACAGAATGGTCAAATTATACAGGTATCTTGCAGGATATGCTTGGAGAAGAATATGTTGTTGAGAATTTTGGGGTTGCTTCCTCAACAGTTTTGCAAAATACAGAAAAACCCTACATAGAAGAACCTGAATTTGGGCAAGGTATCGATTTTGAACCAGATGTTGTTGTTATTATGCTTGGCACCAATGATGCAAAAGACTATAATTATGTAAATATTGATAGTTTTCCTGCTGATTATATACAACTGATTACTGCCTATGCAGCGCTTCCTAAGAATGAGCAGATATGGCTTGTAACTCCGCCTCCAATCTATGAGAACGATCTTGGCTTAAACAATACCAATCTTGAGGAAGGTGTAATTCCAAGTATTGAAGTGGTTGCTGAAAATTTGGATTTGCCCACAATAGATGTTTATAATGTTTTAGCTAATCATTCTGATTGTTTTGTTGATGGTGTGCATCCTAACTCGGATGGAGCTGAGCTTATCGCAAGCACAATTAACGATGCAATCAGTCAAGGAAATACCGAATACAACGGCTTTAACTACTGGGACAACTAACCCTGAGTAGGTTGATAATGCGGATTTGCCGCTTTATACCCACAAAACGTGTTATTTTCTAAGCATAGAAGTTATAAGCAACCCTTACAATTTAAAACCGCAAAGAAGTGTACAGCTTATGTCAGAAAGAAATGCATTATCCCTGGTTACCTGCACAAGTTGCGGAAAACCAATTGCGCCAGGAAGCGAATCAACAAAGTTCCTGTGTCCAAACTGCGGTGAAATTCAAATTAAAAGAGATGGAAAATGCCGCAAATTCGGTCGTCTCTATAAGTGTCCAAAATGTGGATTTACAGGTCCATAGGGTGAAGTTCAATGGGTGCTATTCTTGTTACTTACAAAGTTTTCCCTGAAGACATTGTGGAAAGCTTTGATCCATTAAAAGATGCGATAAAGAAGATTCTTCCAGCAACCTCTCAGATTGAAGGTTGGGGTGAAGAACCAGTAGCTTTTGGCTTAAAAGCACTGCTTGTTCAAATCAGGTTTCCAGAAGATGTAACTGGCATCGTTGATGATTTCGAGGTTGCTCTTGGAAACATCAAAGGTGTTAGTCAGGTTCAAACGTTCCAGATACGTAGAACAAGCAGACCAGCCTAAAAAAAGGCTTTTTTCTTTAATTATCTATCATATGTTTTTAGTTTTGTATTAACAATTTTTACATTTGGTCGTTAATTTATGGGCAATTCTTTTGTAAGGTTATGGTTTAACGTTTTTCTGCTTCTATTAAGGACTTGAGAGTCTGAATCTCTACACTTTAAAGTTTATATAGGAACAAAATGTTCTTTTCAAGAAGTTTATAGATACTACTAAAGTTTGGAGAGTTCTACTTTGAGCGAAGTTCAGTTACGTGTTGGAGATGCCCGACAAAGAGATGTGGGTAGAGGAATTGCCCGCATTGACCAGCGAACCATGCAGAAACTTGGTATAAGCGCTGGAGATGTTATTGAGATAGTTAATAAACGTACAACATCCGCTATTGCTTGGCCAGCTTACAGTGAGGACCAAAACCGCGATATCATTCGAATTGATGGGTTTACCCGTAAGAACAGCGGTGTAGCCATAAACGAGTATGTTGTTGTTAAGCCTGCTAAAGTAAAAACAGCTCTCAGCTTGACTCTAGCGCCAGTTGATATGCGTTTGAATGTGGATGAAGATTTTACTAACTTTGTTAAAAATCGTCTCATGGAGCGAACCCTAGTTGAAGGCGACACAACATTGGTAATGATGTTGGGGCATGCTATACCGTTTAATGTTTCAAAGACTAGGCCTCATGGCATAATTAAAGTAACAGCTGAAACCCGTCTTACAATCCTTAATGAACCCGCACCTGAAGGCAAAGGCTTGCCAAGAACCACTTACGAAGACATCGGTGGACTTCATGAAGAAATCCAACGTGTTCGCGAAATGGTAGAGTTGCCTCTTCGTCACCCAGAACTTTTCCAGCGTCTTGGCATTGAGCCTCCAAAAGGTGTTTTGCTTCACGGTCCACCTGGCTGTGGAAAGACTTTGCTTGCTCGAGCAGTTGCTAACGAGTCAGAGGCGAACTTTTACTCTATTAATGGTCCAGAAATCATGAGTAAATTCTATGGTGAATCTGAAGCACGTTTACGAGAGATTTTCCAGCAAGCGCAACAGAACGCTCCAAGCATTATATTCATCGATGAGCTAGACAGTTTAGCGCCTAAACGTGAAGAAGTTACAGGCGAAGTTGAAAGACGAGTAGTCGCTCAACTCCTAGCCTTAATGGATGGTTTAGGTGGAAGAGGAAACGTAATTGTTATTGGTGCAACTAACCGTCCAGGTGCATTGGATCCTGCACTTCGTAGACCTGGTAGGTTTGATCGAGAAATCGAAATCAGTGTACCAGATAAGCAAGGAAGACACGAAGTTCTGCAAATCCACACCCGCGGTATGCCTTTGGCACAGGATGTTGATCTAAACAAGCTTTCAGCTATGACACATGGATACACTGGAGCAGACTTGTCCTCACTGGGCAGAGAAACCGCCATGAAAGCGCTACGCAGATATTTGCCTCAAATTAACCTTGAAGAAGAACGCATTCCGCCAACGGTGCTGGAGAAAATGGAGGTAAAAATGGATGACTTTCTTGGCGCATACAAAGAAGTTACCCCAACAGCTATGCGTGAAGTTTACATTGAAGTCTCATCTGTGCATTGGGATGATGCAGGCGGATTAGATGACGTTAAACAGCGTCTAAAGGAAGCTGTTGAGTGGCCAATAAAGAATCCCGAGATGTTTACTAGGCTAGGCATTAGAGCACCAAAAGGCATCTTAATGTATGGTCCACCTGGTTGTGGTAAAACATTATTGGCACGTGCAGTTGCTACTGAGAGTGAAGCTAACTTCATTTCTATCAAAGGCCCAGAAGTCTTTAGTAAATGGGTTGGTGAATCAGAAAAAGCAATTCGTGAAGTCTTCCGTAAAGCACGCATGGCAGCACCAGCAGTAATATTCCTTGACGAAATGGACTCGTTAACTCCACGACGTGGAATGGGGATGTCTGATAGTGGTGTTTCCGAACGTGTTATCAGCCAATTGTTAACTGAAATGGATGGCATCCTTACACTTCAGGACATTGTAGTTATTGCTGCTACAAACCGACCTGACATGGTTGACTCAGCTGTGTTGCGTCCAGGCAGATTTGACCGCTTAATCTACGTGCCAGAGCCTGACGAGAAAAGCCGTTTGCAGATATTCAAGATATACACTAAAAACATGCCAATATGCGCTGATGTAGACTTGAACCAGTTAACTACAGTAACCAAGTACTACAGTGGCGCTGACATTGAATCTCTTTGCCGTGAAGCAGCAATGCATGCATTACGTCGAGATGTAAGTGCTCAGCAGGTAACAATGAAGGATTTCCAAGAAGCTATGAAAGAGATGGGGCCATCAATTACGCCTGATATGGAGAAGTGGTACAAGAGTTTCATGCAGCAAATCCGTCAAGTACAAAAGCCTGCAACCCCTGTAACATAGGATAGCTGAGAATATTATGCCACAGATTAAAATTTGGAAAACTCGCCCAGTCTATTTTGTCTTATTGGAAATCTTGGGTAAGAAAGGTGATATGACTGATGATGACCTGTTTAGTCAGATAAAGAGCGAGTTTGAAGATTTAGGCTTTAAGGACTTCAATGAGCTTCTGCTCAACTTAGAGGTTAGCGGTAAAATCCGTACTTCCGGTATGTCCAGAGGCAAGAGACGTATAGAACTCGTTTAATAGGCGAGCCTTTTTCTTTTCTATTTTGTTTTGTTTCTTTAGGTAACATTTGTTTTTGTATTTT
>CAZXGX010000036.1:0-17071 GCA_964640475.1 uncultured Candidatus Bathyarchaeia archaeon | reverse complement strand
GAGCGCTCGGCTGAAGACCGAGTCGTCGCATGTTCAAACCCTGCCCTCGGCACCAATTATTAACATCGGCGCAAAACACAACTTAGAGACAATTCACTTTTTCAGTGCGAATTTGAGATTGTTTTAGGAACCTTAAAACGCCATAAAAGAATAGCGCCAATCACTATAATTACGCTTGTAACAGAGGCAATAGGTATCAGTGGGGAACTTGTAGGAACTTGCCCTTCATCAGAGAGTAGTTGCGTGTCTTCAGGTGGTGATGATTGCTGATTTACTGATGTACCCTGCCATTTTTCTAGAGTAACTTGTATTTTACTTATGTCACAAGGTTGAGTAAGCGGATAATTGTCTGTAAAGTTTTCGTAGACGCTGTATGGGGTTTCGCCGATGCCGTCGCCGTTTGTGTCACTGCCAGTGTAGGTGCTCCAGTAATTGCCTTCTTTACCATTATCCCACTTATTGTATTCAGAATAATACGAGAAGTTTGTAAAGGTCATCCCATACGTTTCATGAATTTCATTTACTTTTGTGTTGTCTTTAAAATTGTTCCAAACAAAATCGTTAAAATCAGAACTGACAAGAGAAACCGCATATCCACTTGCCCCCTGAATATTGTTTCCTAAAACACGATTATACAGCGCACCATTCAAATAAATGCTAATCCTGCCCTGCTCAAGATGGATATTATTTTGGAAGAAAGCATTATACTCACCACTCAATTTAAGACCGATTTCTTCAGCTGTTATATCGTTTTCATAAACATAATTTCTGCTCCCACCCAACGTTATACCTGCACAGTTATCAAAACCAGAATTGGAACTGGATACTACATTGTTTTTTTCTATCCAGTTATATGAACCATCAATAATAAGGCCACAGCAATTTATTCCTACTATAGAATTTTGTGTTACCGTGTTATTATACGAATTCGATATTGTCACTGCAGCAGACTGCCAAGTGCCCCCTTCTTTTGAAAACTCATTATAAATTAGAATGTTATTGTTGGAGTTTCCTATGGCTATAGGTCCTTTACAATGAGTAACCAAGGAGTTGTTTACTCCAAAAAACTCTATCGGCTTGTTTAAACCTGAGACATCAACATTTTGAATCATCATATCAGTACAGTTGACAAGAATCACCTGACCCGCACCATCTATAACTTGATTTGATTGCCCCTCAAGAAACACTAAAGGCTTACCATTAATAGTGTTACCTGAAATTACATTTGAATCCTTAAATTCCCAGTAAATAAGACTGCAATTTATGAATTTGTTATTGATAAAAGTGGTTTCATCAGTTCGAAACTCGACAGCGTTACCATTACCTGCAATAAACGTGTTGCCTGAAACAAAATTTTTAACGCCACGAAGTGCAATAGACCAATATCTGGTTTCAAAATAATTATCAATAACTGTATTACTTGAAGAAACTACAACATTATCTGAATCGGTCATGAAATCATCATAAATTTCAACACCTGTTCCAAAATCGACTATCTGAGTGTTCTTAATAGTAACGTCACTTTTTCCATAAATCCCTATAGCTATACCACTGTTTGTCCCTCGAATGGTTTTCCCTGCACCATCAAAAACTATGCCCTCACACTCTATGTTAATAAAAACAGAGCCCATAGCAACATCACCACTTATATCCTCTGTAAGGGTGTAAACATTCCCATTTTGGCGAATTTTGTCAGTCCCTGTAACAGCACCAGATGGCGTTATCTTTATAATGCCTTTAGGAGCAGCAGCACTAAGAGACCCTAACGTACACACCAAAGACAACGAAAGTAAAAATATTAACATAAGGGTTAACAATAACTTTTTAAAAATTACACGGGATTTATTTTGAACACTCATAAGTCTTCAAAAGCTTTTTCAAATACACAACTATTAATTATTTTTCGTCAAGAAACCTTGACTAAACTTTTTTGGAATCAACACACGTTGCAAGAATAGATGAATTCTAATTTGCTATTTAAAAAAGAAAAAAAAAGAGGTTGTGTGGATTATATCTCCATTTTTTTGTGTTCAAAACCCTACCCTCGGCATAATTAATTTTACTAAAAAGCAAAAATTCTCCTGTCTTATTACCATTAAAATGCTTTAGTAACATAGCCATTTTTTTCATTATTGCGAAAGCTTATATCTAAACTTTGCCCAAATAGTACTGCTGGAGGATAGGGCTCTATGGGAGAGAAAGTCCTAGTTTCTATAACGGTTAGCAGAATTAAAGATGAAATTGTTTACAAACTTGATAGTGCAAGCAGCATAACCAATGAGGAACTTGAATACTATCTTGAACAGATTATTGATGGTATATGTAAATGGAAGCCTAGCGTTTGCGAGGAATCCTTTAAAGATTTTAAAGGTAGTTTAGAAAAGCAAATAACAAAATAACTTTTTTTCTTATTTTTTTTTATTTATTTGAGTCTTGAAAAAGGATTAGCTAAAAGTGTTTGTAAAGCAAAAGAATTGATTCTGTTTTTCAAATGTTTATGCTTGATATGTTCTTTTTTTATCTTATATCGAGTTTTGTAATATTTTATTTTATATAACATGGACAAAAAGAAGCTTTTTGATTAAAATGAAGTGTACAACAAGTCAATAGAGAGTAAAAATTTTTGTTTTGTAATAAATTTTTAATGAATTTTGAACTAAATTTGTTTTTTATACGTATTTTTTGTCTAGTTATATGTTATAAACTATGTTTAATGGCGTCTTTAGTCTTGAGTCTGATGGTAATTTATTTTGTGCATATCTGTTGTACAAGTTCGACCGCACCTATTTTTTCAGCTTTTTTTGAATTAAAAATATGGATTTTACATCCTTCTTTTGCTTTTTATGATATTTCTTAATGATTTATTTAGGCAGCAATATTACTGGGGTATGTATGAACGTTTAAATATGGTTTAGGTTGTATAAAGATTCGCTAATCAAGCAACATAAAAAATAAAACGGGGAGAAAGATGGGAAATTTACAGAAAGAGGTTCAGGTAAAACTTGCAAAAGGCTTATTGGACCTTATAATTCTACAGTTCTTAAACTCGCATCCAATGCATGGGTACGAAGTGATAACTAAAATCCGAAAAACTTTCGGAGTTTATTTTGGCCCAAGCACAGTTTATCCCTTGTTGTCAACGCTTGAGAAAAAAGGATACATTGAAAGTCAATGGGATATGAGCAATGAGAGACCACGAAAAGTATACTCTCTAACAACAGATGGTAAGACTATGCTTAACTTCACTGAGAGCTCACTAAATCTGTTGTGCCAGAAAATGGGATCACAGATACCTACACAAGCAATCTCTGCTCAAGTTGCTGAAGATGCAAGTTATCAGAAAGGCAAGCATATTATAACCTCAATAGCTTAAGTAAAAATCCAACAGCTTCTTTTTATTGTTTTAACGACTTTTCTATTATAACAAATATTAAAAGAAAATTAACTGCTTTATCTTCCAAGTTTTTAAACTAAAGAGACAGAAAAGAAGAGTTAAACTTGAGTTGTGCTATTTAACGCAAACCCAAGTCTATTTCTGTTTTTTTATGCGGTTGTTTTTAGTTTTATTAGAGAAAAGATCTCGTATTTGTTTCCGATTACTTTTCTGGGTTCTAAATATTCAAGTTCAATTAGAAAACCTAAGCCTGCGATTTTGCCACCTGATTTTTCAATTAGTTCGATGTTAGCTTTGATGGTTCCGCCGGTTGCTAACAAGTCGTCAATTAACAATACGTTTTGTCCTTTTGCTATTGCGTCTTCATGCATTTCGATAGCGTCAGATTCATATTCTTTCTTGTAGGTCAGGTTAATACATTTGTAGGGAAGTTTTCCTTTTTTACGGATTGGAATAAATCCTACACCTAACTCGTATGCTAAAGCTGCGCCAATGATGAAGCCTCTAGCTTCATTTGATGCTATGGCATCTATTTTTTTGCCTTTATAGTGTTCAGCTAATTGTTTTATTGTTTCTCTAAAAGAGAGATTATCTTTTAGAAGAGGGGTTATGTCCCAGAATACTACACCTTTGAATTCAGGGATTCTGCGGATTTTATTTTTAAAGTCAATTTTTTTGTCTGTTTTTTTCATCTTTTTTTCTCCAGATTATTTGTTATGCGAATGAGCCTTCTAGTGCATTTTTGCAGTTGCAGTTGCGTTCTTTTGGTAGTGCTTTAACGGTTTCAGCTATGATTCGTTTTAAATTTTCTATATTTGTACTCATGACTTTTACTATATCATCAATGCATACTGGGTGCTCTTTCCAAACGTCATAGTCTGTAACGGTAGAAATTGAAGTATAGCAGATTTCTGCTTCACGTGCAAGAACGCATTCGGGAACAAGAGTCATGCCAACAATGTCTGCTCCCCAACCTCGATACATTCTGGATTCAGCTTTAGTTGAGAAGCGTGGACCTTCAATGCAAACGTATGTTCCCGTTTCATGCATTTTTATTCCCAACTTTTTGGTTAATGAAATAACTGTTTTCCGTAGTTCTGGGCACATGGGTTCGGCTACTGATATGTGGCAGACTCTGCCTTCTGTGTAGAAGGATTGTTCGCGTCTTGTTGTTCTATCTATAAATTGATCAACAAAAACGGTGTCGCCTGGCTGATATTCTTCTTTTAGTGAACCAACTGTTGAGGGCGCCAGAATACGTTTTACACCAAGTTGTTTTAGAGCGTAAATGTTTGCTCTAACTGGAATGTCTGTTGGTCTGATCGTGTGTTTTTTTCCATGTCTTGGCAGAAACGCCACGGATTTGCCGTTTAATTCTCCAATCGTTATGCTGTCAGATGGTTTTCCATATGGTGTTTCAACTGTGACTTCTTTAATGTTACTGAAAAGTTTTGGGTCGCTTAGACCTGTTCCACCGATTATTCCTATTTCTGCTTGCATGGACTTTACCCTTGAGCTTTTTACTTAATAAAAATAGCGACTCAATAGTGAAGCTTTAAAGACCAGAGAAGAAAGGAACAGCTTTATTTTGGTTACATTCTGAGGATATTCTGAAGAGATTCGGGTAAGCACTTATATTTTTTAAAGAATAAAAGGTGAATTGGATGTGTAATAATGTGTTAAGAATTATTAGTTGACTTAGTGGACCTCTATAGTTTTAGGGTACACTAAATATTTTATTGCATATCTACGGAGAAAAATGATGAAGTAATGATACAACTAATATACCTGAATCCTCAATTAAGATTTCCTTTGAAGCTGACTTTAACCATACAAGCAGGAGCATAAAATGTGCCCATTAAACTGTCGCATCTATTGAATCATTGGTCTACGAAAAAACCGTTAAAATACACACTCTACCTATCAGCTATCATCTTCTTCTTTGCAATAATTTTAGTTCCGCCAATTATTGGTATCTTTACAAAATTTGGTTCTATACAGAACGCATTTGAGTATCCTGACTTTTTGAGTACAGCTTTAGGTGCTATTGCTAATTCATTTATTATCGGTTTGATTGTTGCCTCTTTGGATCTTGTTGCAGGATTACCCTTAGCATGGATTATTACCCGTGGCAAATCAAAGTGGCTCAGTGTCCTTGACACCATGGCGGATATACCTTTTATTGTTCCAACAGCTGCCTTGGGTTACTCGCTTTTACTTTTTTGGAATCAAAGTAGCGGGATTTCAGGTCTCTTTGGTTCTTCCATTATTTCAACTGGTTGGATGCTTGTTATGCTTTTGCATTTCACTTTTTCTTTTCCTGTAGTTGTACGTGTCTTAGTTGGGTCACTTTTAGATTACAAGATGGAGTATGAACGTGCTTCTAGAACGCTTGGTGCACCACCTTTAACCGCAGCTAGAACAGTTACTTTCCCAATAGTAAAACCATCTTTAATTGCAGGATTTACACTTGCATTAGCAAGGTCTCTTTCTGAAACAGGAGCAACTTTTATTGTTGCTGCAGGCGCCTTTTTCAATGGTCCTGTTTTTATTCAAACTGTAAGTAACGAGTATAAAGCTGGCTTAATTCCTCAAGCTACTTATGAAGGAGCAACTGTCTTTGCTAGTCTTATCTTAATTGCTATATCGCTTACGATTTTTGCTTTAATACGTATTCTTGGTCAAAAGTTGAAGCTTCCTTTTGGTCATGGTTTACCTACTTTTGAAAAGAAATTAAGCTATAAAAAAGCTGCTTGGTCGAGAAACGGTATCGCATTATCAGTTTTCTTTTTAATTATATTGTTGCCCTCGCTTTTTGTAGCTTTACCTGCATTTCAGGCAATAGCAACAGGAACGAATCTTGTGGATGTTTTAACTGGCTCAGGTATTTGGGCGAGTTATTGGCAAAGCCTATTTTTATCGTATGGTTTAGCAGCTGTAGTTACTGTGATTGGTATTGCTACAGGGTTGCCAATTGCGATTCTAATTGCACGTAAAACCTTTGGCAAATTACCTTCAATTATTATTGATACATTGATTAATGTTCCAATTATAGTGCCTTCAGTTGCTTTGGGTATCTCGTTAAAGTTTTTCTGGTCGAGCGTTTCGGGGATTCCTGAATTGTTATTATTAATCTTTGCACATTTAGCTATTACCTATCCTTATTTCGTGAGATCTATGTCAGCTGCGATGGAGCGAATACCTTTTGATATGGAGGAGGCATCAAAAACTTTAGGTGCTAAACCTTGGACAGTTTTCCGCTCTATCGTGTGGCCTTTAACCAAATACTCCATCTTATCTGGAGCAATTATAGTCTTTACACGTAGTGTAAGTGAAACAGGAGCTACATTGGCTGTAGCGTCACAGTTACAAACTGCACCAGTACTAATTGTAAACTGGGTTAATTCATTAAGAGGAGTGATTTCACCAATAACTGGAGTAAATGAGTTAACTGTTGGTTTAGCCTGTGGAGTACTCATCTTGTTCAGTTTCATCATACTATTGCTATTAAGAATTTTAACTAGAAAAGGGAAAGCTTAGAATGACAATTAATAAGATTAACAAAGGAAAGTCTAAGGAGCGAATCAAATAATGGCAGATGTACGAGTAGTAAACGTTACTAAGAAATATGGAAAAGTGTATGCTTTAGACAACGTCAGCTTAACTATAAAAGACAAAGAATATTTTTCGTTGCTTGGACCTAGCGGATGCGGTAAAACCACTTTACTTCGTCTCATTGCGGGTCTAATCGAACCAGACAGCGGTGAAATTTACATAGGTGATAGACGTGTTGATAAAGATCCTCCTGAAGACCGCGAAATAGGTTTCGTGTTTCAAACATTTGCACTATTCCCACACATGACCGCTTGGGGCAATGTGCTGTACGGTCCCAAAGTAAAAAATTATGACGAGAAAAAAGCCGAAACTATTGGACACGAAGTTTTAGAGTTAGTAAAACTAAACGAACGTCTAAATGCATATCCAAGCGAACTAAGTGGAGGCATGATGCAGCGTATAGCTGTAGCTCGTGCACTGGCAGCTGGAGGAAAAATTCTTCTCTTGGATGAACCCCTTGGTCAGTTGGATGCTAAAGTCCGCAATGAAATTAGATATGAAATTAGACGAATGGCTAAAGATTTGAATTTAACTGCTATTCACGTAACTCATGATCAAGCAGAAGCCATGTCTATCTCAGATAGAATCGCCGTAATGAAGAAAGGCAAAATTATTCAAATGGGAACCCCACAAGAGCTTTACATGAATCCTAATAGTCTGTTTGTAGCACACTTTATTGGAGAATCAAACTTTCTTGAAGGTTATGTAACTAAAGTCGATGGGGAAGCAATCGAAATTGAATTACGTGCAGGTATGAAAGCTAAGGCGTTTAGTTCCAAATTTAAAGCTGGCGAGAGAATAGTTTTAGCTATTAGACCTGAAGTTTGTGTTATGAAGAAGGGTCATAAAGCTGCAGAGAATGGTTTTGCTGGAAAGATTGACAAGGTAACCTTTGAAGGCACCTTTATGCGTTATGAAGTTAGACTTGAAAATGGTGACCGCTTTATAATTAATAAGCCATCTTTAATGGAAGAATGGGTTAATGTTGGTGAAGAAATAATCATCAAGTACCCACTTGAAAAGTCTCATGTGTTTCCGTATCCAGAAGCTGGCTTGTCTGAAGAAATAGCGGTCTAAATAACCATACTATTCTTTTTTTTAAAAAATTAATATAGAAGAAAAATTATTTGGTGTCTATGCTTTTTGCATAAGCTTTTTTGGTTTTAGTTTATGCTATGAAGGGTAGTTGATCGATTACTGGCTGTATCAGTTGCAGGACTATGTCAGGGAATAGACCAAGTGTGAAAATTACTATGACTAGTAGGAATACTGGGATGAGGATTAACTTGTTTTCTGTGATTGATTTTTCGTCTTTAGCTTTCTTGCCGTACATTACATTGATGAGACGGAAAATGTATGCTGTTTGAAGTACGCTTGTTAGGACACCTATTACTGCTAGCCAGGCAAAGTTTGCCTCAATTGCTGCTGTGAATACGAAATATTTTGCTATGAAGCCACCTAATGGTGGAACCCCAGCGAATGATAAGCCAGCCATAATTAATGCTAAACTTGCCAAGGGCATTTTTTTGCCTATGCCTGCGAATTCGTCTAGTGTTTTGAATCCTTGTTTATTAATTATGCCTACTGCCATGAATGCTAAAGCGGTTGATAAGCCTCCGATTAGGAAGAAGTAAAGGTTACCTGCCATGCCTAGTGCGGTTGCGCTGGTGATTGCGATTAGATTGTAGCCAACGTCTGCGACACAAATGTATGCTATTAGTCGTTTGATGTTGTTTTGGATTAAGGCAAATAAGTTACCAACTATCATGGTTAATGCTGCCAGCATTGCAAGCATGATTGTCCAATCAATTGGTCCTTGAGATGGTGGGAGAACGATGTATAGCAGTATTCTGATTAAGATGTAGTAGCTGCCTTGGTCTACTAGGGCTGATAGGAAAGCTGCTGATGGTGCTGGAGCTGCTGTGTATGCATCAGGTAGCCAGAAGTGGAAGGGTACTATTGCTGCTTCGATTGCGTATCCTGCAGCGATAAATACGAATGCGATTACAAGCAGGTTTGTGTTAGGTGATCCTGAACTTATTGCGCCTATTGAGTCTCTGACGACTGAGTAGTTTAAGCTGCCTGTTATGCCGTATACAATTGAAAGTCCTAGTAAGACGAATGCTGAGGCGATAATTACCATGATTAGGAATTTCATGGTTGCGTTTATGCTGAATGCGTTTTTGCGGAACATCATTAGGAAGGCTGCTGCGGCTGTTGCTGCTTCCCAGAATATGAATAGTGTTAGCAGGTCTCCGGCGAAGATTGCTCCAAGTAATGCTGCTGTGAGCATTAGCATTACAGCGAAGTATCGGTCTGTTGGTCGTTCGTTTGAGTTAATAAAAAATACGCTGTATATGATTACGATTATACTTATGGCGACGATTATTACTGCCATGTAGAGTGAGATGGCGTCAATTAAAAATGAACTTGTAAATGCTGTTGATGCGTCTCCGTTGATGTCTATGTTTAATGGAGAGGGGTTTGTTACGCTATAATAGTTTAAGGCTAGGTTTCCGACGGTTAAGCCTGCAATGGCAAAGACAACAACAAACCATGAAAGCGTTAATGCTGTTTTATAGTTGGTTTTTCGTATTATCTTGAATACGGGTATGGTTAAGAGTGCTGCTACGATCAGTGTGAATATCGGTAATATTACATCAATTATTTCAACCATCAGTTTTCACCTTTCTTATCCTGCTATTGCTCCAAATGTCACTGTTTGAATTAGCTCCATCAGGAATGTTGGATAAATTCCGATTAGTACAACTATAACTATCAAGATTGCCAGCGAAAATTTCATGTAGTTTGGAACGTCAAGGATTTTGTGTCCGTGGCCTTCTTCTTTTGTTGTTTCACTGTGAGCAGTTTGGTCGTGGCTGGCATGGGCATCTTCAACTACTTCGCCTGGCGCTGTTCCAAGGAAGACTTTTGAGATAAATCGCAGTGAGTACGCTAATGAGAATACTGTAGCTATCAGCATTAATGCGGTTGGTATAGTGTAGAAACTGTTGAGTCCACCTGTAGAATCTATTACTTGGAAGGCACCTACAAATATGAAGAACTCGCTGATGAAGCAAGCTAATGGTGGTGTGCCAGCTATGCTTAAGGCAGCTATCATTCCAGAAACTGTTGCGAAGGGCATTTTTCCTGCTAGGCCACCCATTTTTCGGATGTCTCTTTCTTCGGTTTGATGCATAACTCCGCCTGCGGTAAGGAAGAAGAGACCTTTGCTTGCTGCATGAGTTACAATGTGCAGTATAGTTCCTGTGATTGCTAAAGAGGATGTAAGGATTACTGCAGTTCCAGCAACGCCTCCGGCTACGCCTATTGGGAATAATGATAAACCAAACATTATGTATCCCATGTGGGCGATGCTTGAGTAGGCGATAACCCGTTTTATGTCATTTGCGTATAATGCGAGAAATGACCCGAAGAATGCAGTTACTACTCCAATAATTGCTAAGGTTTGAAGGAAGGATGTAGCGAATGCGGTATCTACTGCTGGAAAAACAACACCAAAGGATAATCGTAATATTGCGTAAGCACCTGCACTGATAATTACTCCGCTAAGTAATGCGGACATTGGTGCTGGAGCTTCAGAGTGAGCGTCTGGAAGCCACATATGTACTGGGAAAACAGCCATTTTGACTGCGAATCCAGCTGTGAAGGCTATAAGAATCCAGCGAATAAGATCTGAGCCTGATGTAGCTAGAAACGATTGGGCTGCAAACATGTCTGTGGAGCCAGTGATGAAATATATTGCTCCGATACCTAACAGAACAAATACTGCGCCTGCATGTGTGAATATGAATAGTTTGAGGGCTGATTTGTAGGAGTTGTTGTAGCCCCATTCGCCGACTATAAAGTAGGCTGGGACAAGCATTAGTTCCCAACAGAAGTAGAATAGAATAAGGTTTGATGTAAGGAAGACACCGATTAAGCCCACCGATAGCATGCACAGGAGGGCGTAATATACTGGTAGATTCTTTTTGCCCACCATGTAATTGATGCTGTAGAGTGAAGCTACAAAGATTAACACCAAGCTTATGAGAGCTATTGAAACGCTCATGCCGTCTACGAAAAGCGTGAATTCTGTGTTAATGATTGTTGGAATCCAAGTGTGAGGTTCTACATAACGATGATCAGGATTATCTAGAACCGCGGGAATTGTGCTTGCAACTAACCCAATGTTAACTAGTGTAATCAAAGCGACAAATATTGCCGCTGCCTTAGTTGACTTCTTTCCTGTAAGGTAAACAAATGGGATGCTTATGCTTGTGATTGCAAATACTAAGAGTAATGCTGGAAACATTTTGTTACACTCCTATAGTCAATATTATCAGTACAGCGATTAGTACAAAACCAAGCACTGCTGCAACTACATAATTTCTAAACGATGATGATGGATCCTGTTTTAGTTTTGTAGCTTTGTCAGGTTGAGCGGCATCACTTATTTTTGATCCGAAGTTGTCTGGGAAGCGCCCGAATAACGCATTTTCTATTCTTGTTAATCCTGCAGAAATTTTTGTTAAGCCTTTAGTGATTAAGTTGTAGAAGTCATCAAAGAAGAAAGCATGGTCTAACAGTGTTGATAGTGGATTCTTTGAGCCTGCAACGTTTCGTATGCCTTGGTATCCTTTGTAGTATGTATAGTAAGCAAGTAAGCCTGTTGGGATAAGTAGTGAGATGAATATTGGTGTTTCAATGTTCATGAAAGCGCCCAAGAGGGTTTCTGCAAGTTCTACATGCATGAAGCTTGCAACTAATGGTTCAGCTATTCCCCAGATGATACACAACCCTGCAAGTACTGCAGCTGGGATAAGCATGATTTTAGGTGCTTCGTGAACAGATTGTTTCTTTATATGCTCAGATTCTTTGCCCATGAAGACTAAACTGAACATGCGAATACAGTAAGCAAAAGTGATTGCTGTTGTTACGTAAAGGAGGATTATTTGTATTAAGTCTCCAACGTGGGTTACGCTTGTTATAATCAAGCCTTTGCTGAAGAAAGCTGCAAAGGGCGGTAAACCGCTGGTAGTGATTATCATTATAGCCATTAAAATGAAACTAATTGGCATTAATTTCTTCAAGCCGCCCATTAAACGCATATCTCGGGTGCCAATTGCATGTATTATGCCACCTGCAAGGAGGAATCCGAGTCCTTCGAAGAAAGCGTGACTTACCATGTGATATAGGCTTGCGAACCATCCTTCAGCATAAAAACCGCCATGAAGTGCTGATGCTCCTAGTGCAGCCATCATAAAACCAATTTGGCTAACTGTTGAGTAAGCGAGTACCCCTTTGATGTCAGTTGTTTTCAATGCAAGAGTTGCTCCAACTATAGCTGTCAATACACCTATCCACGCTACTGTTGGGAACCAGATGGGTTCTAATGCTTCAATAAGTGAGGGCGCTACTGAGAAGATAAGGATGAATCTTGCGAGAAGGTAGACACCTGCTTTAACCATTGTGGCAGCGTGCAAGAGTGCACTGACTGATGTGGGGGCTTCCATTGCGCTATATAGCCAAGTGAATAGCGGAAGTTGTGCTGATTTTGCGATTGCACCACCTAAAACTAGAAAGGCAACAAGAATCATCAGGTTAAAGTCAAAACCGCCTCCGTTAATTGCGAGGATTGTGTCTCGGAAGCTGAAGGTGCCAAACATGAAATATAGAATACCGATGGCGGCAAGCAGGGATATGTCGCCGATACGAGTCATTATAAAAACTTTAACACCTGAATGAATTGATTCAGGTTTCTTATACCAGAATGAAATCAGGGCGTATGAGCATAAACCTACCATTTCCCAGAATATGAATAGTTGTAGCATGTTGTCAGAGATTACTAGTCCAATCATTGAGCCGATAAAGAGCAGAATGAGGTAGTAGTATCGGTTTAATCCGTTTTCTCCTTTCATGTAACCTATTGAGTAAATTGCGATAATTAATGCGAAGAATGCAACTAGCACAGTGAATAAAACACTTAGTGAGTCAAGGTAAACTCCAGCTTCGATAATGTTCCCGATCCAAGGCACAGTATAACTAACTGCTACTTCACTTGACCAAACGCTGGGGACAAGTGTAAGAGCCAAACCAAATGTTGCTGCTGCTACTGCCATTACAAAGTAGTTTCTTGCTTTTTCACTGTATTTTCCGATTAATGGTACAAAGAGGCTTGCAATAAGTGGAAGGACCCAAACAAACCATGCTGAGAATTCTTCGAGTATCATTAAGCTTCTACCTCGCTTTCTTCTTTACTATGCATTAACTCTGTTATTTTGCTGACATCGCCTGTTCCATATTTCTTGGAGACTATAACAAGTACGGCTAAGATCACTGCGCTTACTGCTGTGTCTGTTGAAAACGCGATTATCAGGAAGGCTTCACCTAAACCTAGATTTGCTGCAAGCATTACAAAGTTCAATGTTGCAGCTATGGCGATTAATTCTAGAGATATGAAAACTTTAACTAAGTTACGATTTGTTAATATGCCGTAGATGCCGACTGCTAACATTACTATTGATAAAATTACAAAGTCCATTATTTAGCACCTTTCCTTTTTTCATGCATCACAATAAAGACGCCCAAAGCAATGGTTAAGACAAGTAAACCTGTTAGAACTACATCTAATCCTCGCATATTCCATAATGATTCGCCAAAATTGCCTTCAACTACTTGTGTTGTTGTCCCAGAGACTGAAAGAAAAATTGCTGGTAGAGATAAGAGGACACCGCCTCCGAGGAGAGCTAAAAGTTTGGTAGGTGAAGTTTTCTTGATTTCTTTTTCGCTTAACATTTCACCAGAAAGAAAAAGGATTGCCAATGTACCAATGCCAACGGAGAATTGAAAGACCGCGGCGAAGATTGCATCACTTAATGCGAAAAGTAATGCAGTGAATAAGAATGTTCCAGCTAAAGCGGCTACGGAATAGACAACTTCGTCAAGGAACAAAGCTAAAATCGCTGAGACTAGTATGCCTATGGATAGAATTTCAAGTATCATTAACATTTATCCTCCGAAGCGTTTAGATTTGGGTTTTGAATTAAGGATGCTTTATTTATAGTAGCCAACTCGTAGAGATCTGAGGTTTTAATAGCTGATCGAGGGCAACTTTCTACGCATTGGTTGCAAAAAATGCATTTATTAAAATCAAATTGAGGACGTCTTTTACCGTCGATTTCAACAATTTTTATTGCAAAAGCTGGGCAATCTCGTTCACAGACTCTGCATGCTGAGCCCATAATTGATTTTACATCTAAAGCTAATCCTGGGCAGCTTTCACCTAGTGCGATGACATTACATGAAGCAACTTTGTATATTGGTTGACCTCGGAAGTTTTCTGAAAGTGTAGGTTTAACAAAAGGATACTTAGTTGTAGCGGGTTTACTGAAGATGTGAGAGAATGTTCGTTTTATCATTGTTGATATTGCTTTTGCACGTCCCATCTTTTATTACACCACCATTGGAATTACCCAAGTAACGAGTGCTACTGTTAGAATTAACGAAATTAGTGCTGCGGGTAACATGAATTTCCAGTTTAGGTTCAACACTTGATCTATGCGTAATCTTGCGAATATTGTTGTAAGGTATTCACTGATAATTACAACTACTAACAGTTTAAGTACAAACCATAAGGCATACCAGAACTCTGGCAATCCGAAGAAAACGGGGCCATTTGGTCCGCCAAGGAATAGTTCAACTACTAAGGCTGCACCAAACACCATTTGTACGTCACGTGTTAGATGCAGGAAAGCGAGTTTGCCACCTGTGTATTCAGTTTCTAATCCGCCGACAACCTCAGATTCTGAATGCGGTACATCAAATGGATCTTTTTCAAGTTCTGCCTGCATGGTTATAATGAATAATATAAAAGCCCATGGAGCCAAAATTATGTAAGGTATCGTTTGAGCGCTTACTATACCAAAAATGTTTAATGTTCCAGCTAGAAAAGCTGGTGATAAAGCAAGTAGGTAAAGTGGGATATCGTAACCTAAAAATTGCGTCAAGACTCTTGCTGAGCCAATTGTGCCGTAGGGATTATTTGATGCCCAGCCTGAGAGGAATAAGAGAAAGTTCGATATTGTTGAAAAAGTTAAGATAACAATCAAGTCACCGTTAAAACCACCTGTTGAAAGCACACTTGCCCCGTCAATAGGCAAAAAGCACATTGCAAAAACCATGATTGCGAATGATAATAGAGGTGCAAACTTGAATAATATTTTCTTTACACCTCTAGGTTCAATATCTTCTTTAATTAACAGTTTAATAAAGTCGGCTAGTGGTTGAAGGATTCCACCTGGACCAGCGACCATTGGGCCTACACGGTTTTGGATACGAGCTTCAAGTTTTCTCTCTACCCAATCACAGAATAAAGTTAAGAAAAGGATGAATGTGAAACCTGGGAAAACGAGTATTCTGAAGATTAGCATTGGATCGATTAGTAAGTCCATGTTTTATCACCTGTCTGTGCATGAGAAGCATGGGTCTAAACTAACAAAGTTAGCTGGAACATCCGCTATGCTTTCTCCTATTGCTGTTTTTAGGAATGACGGAATATTGGAAAATGTTGGAGTGCGTACTTTAACGCGTTCAGGCATTTCTGTGCCGTTGCTTCTAACGTAGTAGAAGAGCTCGCCTCTTGGAGCTTCAACAGCGTTTATTGCTTCGCCTTTTGGTATTTGTCTTGGAACATCTACTTTTATGGGACCTTTTGGCAGGTTGTCAAGTGAATAGTTGATTATGTTTATGCTTTCTTCAACTTCGTCCATGCGAACGTTCATTCGTGCCCAAGTGTCTCCTGCTGTGTAAACTATTTCTTTGAATGGAATTTCGCCATATACTTCGTAAGGTTCATCTTTTCGCACATCAATAGCGTAACCTGAACCTCTGGCAACAGGGCCAACGCACCCTAAGTTTATTGCGTCTTCTCGTTTGAGTACACCAACGTTTTGCATACGCATTCTAATTGATGGTTCATTTTCGTAGATTTCTTTGTAGAAGGGTATCTTCTTGCGAAGATCTTCCAAGACTGTTTTGATTCGTGGGATATCGGCCTCTTTTAGGTCGCGTCTTACGCCGCCCATAGTAATCATAGACTCGTAGACTCGATTTCCGCAAGTCATTTCTATTAAGTCCATGATTGGTTCGCGGTCACGCCAGAAATACTGGAATAATGTTTCGTACCCAACTTCTAAACCCGCGTGGCCTAAAACTAAGAGGTGACTGTGTATTCTATTTAATTCTAAAGTAATTACTCGTATGAATTGAGCGCGTCTTGGAACGTTAACTTTAAGAATTTTTTCAACCGCACCAGAAAATGTCCAAGCGTGGGGACCGTTACAGATTCCGCAAACACGTTCTACCAAATAAACGTCTTGGATATAAGTTCTTGATTCAGCAGCTTTCTCAATGCCTCTGTGAACATATCCAATTCTTGGTTCAACTTTAGTTACTATCTCGCCTTCAACACTTACCGAAAACTTCTCAGGTTCTATTAATGCCGGATGTTGTGGACCAATTATAATTTTCACAGTCTTGCTATCTTGTTGTTCTTTTGCTACTTCCTTCGCAGGAACTAGTTTGACCTTATTAGCTTCAACATCTTTTCTCAGCGGATAAATTCCTTCAGGCCAGTTTTCTGATAAAACAAGGCGACCTGGCGAAGGATGACCTTCAAAGATTGCGCCTACAAGATCGGATACTTCTCTTTCATGGAAGGCAGCCCCTGGGACAATATCGGTTATCGTTTGAATATTTGGATTACTTTTTGGAACCTCTGCTTTTATTGTATAATAACCGGTTGTTGTTCTAAAGTGATAATAAACACCAAGCTTTGCGCCTAAGTCTAAACCTGTTATTGCAACTATAGATGTTTGGTCATCCTCTGTGAGCATTGCTTTTATGACTTCGCGATGTAAACCGTTGTTTGCAGTTATTGCAGCTTTACCAAGTTTGTTCAATTGAATTTTAACTTGATCATTTAGACTGTTTCTTATTGCTCCAACAACATCTTTGTTACTCTTTTGCAACTATTTTTTCCTCCTTTACTACTGGTTTAGG
>CAZXGX010000035.1:11523-17111 GCA_964640475.1 uncultured Candidatus Bathyarchaeia archaeon | reverse complement strand
AAGCATGGTTTATTAATTTTTCCTCAAATCCACTATTAAAAGAAAAACGTCTCTACAATACTAGAAAGTTGGGTTGTTTGAGCGTAAATTAAGAACGCTTATAAGAAATTCGCTAAAATATTAATACATACAAATCAACTTAGCGCTCTTGAGGCAAAATCTTTTGGAATCAGATTATTTACAAGCTACAAATATTACAGAAGTACCAGAGGGAACAATAAAAAAGGTACTTCTAAAAGATAATGAAATTTTGATAGCTAACATCAACGGCAACTTCTTTGCCATTGATAGCGTTTGTACTCATTTCGGTGGAGACCTCTCATTAGGTACTTTAAAAGGAAACGTTTTAACCTGCCCAAGGCATCAAGCTAAATTCGATGTCACAACTGGGCGTATGCTTTCACCGCCAAAAGTTGAGCCTTATAACCCAAAAATATCTGATCTGAAAGCTTATCTCATTAGAGTCAAGAATGGGGTAATAGAAGTCAAACTCTAACTTTTTTGATTTACAGAGAATATGTGGTGGGGCCGGCCGGATTTGAACCGACGACCTTTGCCCGAGAACCGCGCTAAGCGATTCCCTACGGGTTTCTTCATGACCGCTCCAGAGATTCGTCATCCCTTTCGGTCAGCAAACCCATTAGTTTTGCTTTCTGGAGCCCGTCGTCATACCTGTCTAGACTACGACCCCACCTGTCCAGACACAAAGCAGAATAGTTAACCTACACCCATAAAAATATTTACTAAAAAATGGCATTCAAGGATAGCAAGGATGCATTAAATAATTAACTTTAACGAATTGCATAATATAGACTCCGAAGAGCTAAAAAATAAAAAAAAAGATAGAATTGGAAAATTCAGTTTTTACGCGTTTGTTGGTGGATAAGCAGTGGCTGTTTGTGTTTCTGGAGGTGGTGGCTTTAGTGTGAAGAAGGCAATTGCTAGAATAAGAGCTGATATCCAGACTAAGATAAGTCCTAAACCAAAGGCTATGATGAGTACTGCACCTATTAGTAAAAGTAAGCCAGTTGTTGAGAATAAGCCTGTTGCTGATTTAATTGATAACTCTCTTAGTGAACGTCTGATGAAGAAGGCTGCAATTATTGCAAAAATCCAGACTACAACGAAGATCAATAGTATTCCAATAAGGAACGGAATTATGGCTGAAGGGTCCATGTTGCTTGCGTCAGGTGTGATGCCTTGAAGAGAAGACCAATCTCCATTCCAGTTGGGGTAAACTGCATATATGAAATCTTCCAGTGAGGTCAATAAAACAACAAATGCAACTACTACAGCGCTAACAACGCCAATTATTACAGCGATAAATCCATAGATTGCATTACTAAAAATAGCTCGAGAATTGTAGAAGTTAGCTAGGCTGTTTAAGCTTATGAGCACTAAGATTAAGCCAATAAAGGTTACTGCAGGTCCAGCAAAGAATTGCCCAAAAGAGAGAAAGACACTGATAAACACTAGGATTGCGCCGATTCCGCCTAAAGTCTTGCTTGTTTCAAAATTCATTTCGATTTTTCCTCTGTTTTTCAGTCATATAGTTGAGAATAAAAGCTTTTTCATTATTGAGCGGAAGCTTTTTAAGAAACTGCTGTAAAAGTCTCGCAAAAAATAGAATGTTTGTTTCTTAAACAACTTTTATGAGTTATTTTGTATCGTTTTCAAGTTGTTCTTTTAAAATGTTGTAGTAGCTTTCTATGTATTCTTTTCCTTTAGGTGTTATTGAGTATACTTTGCGGGCTCGGCCGTCTTTTTGCTGCTTTTGGCTTTCAAGAAAACCTTGTTGTTCGAGCGTGTTTAATGCGGGGTATAATGCTCCATGTCTGAGTTTTATATTGAAGTTGGTTTCTACTTGTTTTTTTATTTTGTAACCCCATAAAGGTTGGGCTTTAACCATTCTTAATAGTTGTATGTCTAGCAGGTTCTTGACTATGCGTTGTACAATTTCGTTTTTGTATGTTTCAGACATTGTGTTTCTCTCTTTGGGTTGTTTTCTCTGTCTTGACTATGGTTCTTTGTTGTTTTAATGACCGAATGTGTATGTTCTATTATGTTTGAATATGCTACAATTAAGTATTAACCTTTATATTTACCTTTATGCTATATGATGAAACAAGACAATAGGTCTGTGAAGGGACATATTGTAGTTAAGTCTAACATAAGAACCGTACAACAAAAATACAAAAAGGAGATAAAAAAAATGGTATCACAACAAAAAGAAGCTCAAGTCAAACTAATGAAAGGCTTACTAGACCTAGTCATACTGCAATTCCTAAACAATCAACCAATGCACGGATACCAGGTCATAACAAAAATCCGAAAAAGCTTTGGCATATACTTCGGCCCCAGCACTGTATATCCGCTACTAGGTACCCTTGAAAAGAAAGGATTCGTTGGTAGCGAGTGGAACATGGATGCAGAAAGACCCCGTAAAATTTATCATCTAACAAGCACAGGCAAAAACATGCTATCATACACAGAAGAATCACTTAATCTAATATGCAGAAAAATCACAGTACCCGCTATTACAGATATAGCACAAACTGAAAAGTCACGTGCACAACCACAACTGGATATTCAAATCCGCTAAATTGGCCGTATAAAGCGGCTAAAATTTAGCAGATTCTGCCTTTCAGTTTTACATTAGAATAATAGAAGCCTCTTCATACAAAATACTTGTTTTAAATATATCAAGTAACACTATGTCTCTCACCGTTTGCAGGTGACAAGTTGACTCGAGATTCCATCCAAATAACTAAGGAATTAAAGCAGCAAATAATTGATTTGTGTAATCACACTGCAGGGTCAGCTCAGGTTACCTCAATTAGCTTAACAGACAATTACCCGACCACAACCAAGGATGCAAAGTCAATTTTGGAAATTGTGGTTGTAATCCGAGATTTTCAGCCTCGATTTATGAGTTTTTTTAAAATCTTAAACGGGCGAAATGTAATAGTTTTTGCGGTTGATCAATGGGTTTTCGAAAGAGACATTGATAGAGGGTTTCTTGGAGAGGCTTTAGCTAGTAAGCTTATCTTTCCTTACTCTGTCTTGAAGGGGCAGAGTTTTCTGCATGATGAAGAAGTAGTTTTGAAGAAGCGTTTGATTCTTGAAACATTACAAAATCTGTCGATTAGTTATCCTGAGCTTATTTATCATATGCAGATAAAACCGCAGTATTTTCTTTATGAAAACATAGTTAGCCGTGTTAGAGTTTTTCCCCTGTTTGCTTATGAACTTTCAAATTTGCTTGAGGGTTCTCGTTTAAAGAATGAGACTGAAGCTCTTGCAAGTTATAATGAAGCCCTATTACAGCTTGAAGCTGAAGGGAAGCTTGATCGAGTAAAGGATTACATTACAGTGTCCAAAATATTTGCCGCGAATAGTCAAAATCCAAAGGTTAGGCTCACCAACCTATCAAAGAATGCGCCCCGACGATTGTTTAATTCATTCTTTGGGGTTTTTCCACAATTATTAAATGTTATTTCACAGAGTACTGAAGCTTTCTTGAAAACGCAAAAGTTCAATTTTAAAGTTCAAGTGGACATTAACCCTAATTGTTACGCTATTGATTCGCAGAAGTATATTTCAGTGCCAACCTCTGAAGGACTGGTTTCATTGGCAGATCGTGTAGATATCACCGAGTTTGCCCAGAAAAGGTTTCTTAATGGAAAACCAGCGAGTATTGATTTGGAGCCGATTGGTGGAGTATTAAATGACATTTATCTAATTACTGCCAAAACTAATAATGAGGAAAAGAAGGTTCTTGTTAAACGATTTAAAGAATGGTCAGGTTTTAAATGGTTCCCATTATCCATATGGTCATATGGTGCTAGAGCTTTCGCAGTCTCAGGCAAAGCTAGATTAGCAAAAGAGACCGCTACAAGTGAGTTTCTACGATGTCGAGGATTTAATGTACCAAAAATTCTGCATGTTAGTAATAATGAACGCCTAGTTTTTATGGAGTACATTGAAGGCGAAGACTTGAGTTACGGCATTAAACGTTTGATGTTAGCCACTGATCCATTAATTATTAAAGCTGAATTGGTCAATATTGAAAAAACTGGCACAATCTACGCAAAAGTACATTCATATGATATGACTTTAGGAGATACTAAACCAGAAAACGTTATGGTAAGCAAGGACGGCACGATCTACTTACTTGATTTTGAACAAGCAACAGAAAACGGTGATAAAGCTTGGGATGTTGCTGAGTTCTTATATTATGCAGGACATTACTTGCAGCCGCTTTACAGTAATGGACATGCTGAAGCAATAGCTGAAGCCTTTATCAAAGGATACCTTGCAGGTGGCGGCGACTTGAAAGTAATAAAAAAAGCAATATTACCAAAGTACACACGAGTTTTCAGCGTTTTCACAATGCCTGCAACAATTGTTTCTATAGTAAACACTATTAGAAAAATCAAACAATAATATAATTAGGGCTTTTTATGAGCGACAAAATTTTCTTTTACAAAGGCGTAAACAAGGTTAAAGTCGTCACAGAAAGTGAAGGTTACTGGATTGTTGAAGCTATGGAGGATTTTGTGGATTTTATTGATGGAGAAAGGATTTTAATCAAGATCGGTGAAAGACGTATAGTTCCTTCAGAATCATTGACTGCCGAGATGGTTTTGCTGCCAACTGTGAAAGAACATGCTTATGAACTGAAAATGGAAAAGAAGCTTCAACGCATAATTGCGAAGGAGGAAGCAGAAAAACAAAAAAGCAAAGCTTAATTTCAAATAGCAATAAGAGCGATTGTTAATTTAAGTCAAAAAATATGGTATTTTTGCTCGGTGCTCAATTTGTTTGCTGTAGAGAGAAAAGTTGAAAGCAATGGACACAAATGCTACTATGTCGATGCATGTTGGTTGAAACATTCTATATACATTTAGAGTTTAAAACTAAAAAAGGCAAATGGTCAATTAACCTACCTTTCGTATGTAACAAATGTGGCGTATGTTGTACGCTTGACGATTTCTTAACGGCAGGGGAACTTAAAACTAAGCCTGAAGAAAACCTGCAGGTTCAAACAAAAGTTCAAGCCTTACATGATGAATTAGGCAAAATTTGGGAAGACGACGAAAAGGTATACGACGATTACATCATGCACACACCATGCATCTTCTTAATCAATAAATCTTGTTCAATTTATGAAATCCGACCAGAAGGTTGCCGACAATTCCCAAACACACCTTTTGGTATGCAAACCCAAGATTGTGAACCACTTAACCGATTCAAAAAACAGCAAGCAGCACTCAGAAAAGGTAGACGAGTAAAAGGAACCTGCCACTTCATAATCGCTGGTGAATGCATCGAAACTGCAAAGTTGACAGATAAACAATACCAGAACTGCCTTGCCAAGTTGCGTCAGATTGGCATAACTGAGGAGGAGATGGCTCTATTAGAAATTTTAAATAAACAAGAAAAGTAGTTTTTTGCTGCAGTATATAGCGAGATTTTCTCACTATCAAGAGAAAAGAAAAGAACCAACATACAAAAACCAACAAATTGCCTTTCTAATAGACTAAATCAGGCTTTTAAGGTTCAAAGCTTAAATGAGTCAATTATTA
>CAZXGX010000035.1:5983-11423 GCA_964640475.1 uncultured Candidatus Bathyarchaeia archaeon | reverse complement strand
TCTAATAGACTAAATCAGGCTTTTAAGGTTCAAAGCTTAAATGAGTCAATTATTATTCTCCTTCCAGAAAAAGAGGAAAACTGATTTGGCTAACGAAAAAATCCAAGAAGGCGACTACGCATTAATCTATTTAGACGCACGTAGAACCTACATGATAAAAATACAGGCGGGCCAAACATTTCACACTCACAAAGGCTACATAAAACTAGACGAATTAATCGGCAAAGACTTCGGTGAACCCATCAGAAGTAGTCTTGGTGTAACATTCACCACACTAAAACCGCATCTAACTGATTATATTATGAAGTCAAGCCGCAACACACAAATCGTGTATCCTAAGGATGCAGCGTTAATCGTCATGTTCAGTGGGATTGGTCCTGGAAGCCGCGTTGTCGAATCAGGCACTGGTACAGCCTCATTAACCAGTGCACTTGCTCATTATGTGGGTCCAACAGGGAAAGTCTATACTTATGAACTAAGAAGTGAATTCCAGAAAAACGCAGCTAAAAACCTGCAAAGATCAAAACTAATTGACCATGTTGAAATGAAAAGTGGAGACGTAACCTTAGGTATCGAAGAAAAAGAGGTAGATGCAGTAATTTTAGATTTAGCGACACCTTGGCTAGTTGTCCCACATGCTTACGAAGCGTTAAAACCATCGGGTGTTATTGTTTCGTTTAGCCCAACGATTGATCAAGTAGTTAAAACAACTGAAGTTCTGCGAGAAAATAACTTTGTATTTATCGAGACAATCGAGTGTATGATGCGTGCAATGCAGGTTGAACGTGGAAAAACAAGACCACAAACCTTGATGACTGGTCACACAGGCTACATTACTCATGCAAGAAAAATCCTAAACCCCCCTGTACAAGAAACAACAGAGTCACTTGTACAAGAAGCAGTGCCTGAAGTACCAGTAGACGAACCAGTAGAGCAAGAAAATAATGAAGAAATGGCAGTAGAAGAAACTGCCTAAACCTTTTCTGAACCTTTAACTTTTCGGTCATTATCAGGCATTGGCATGCTTAATTGCCAGACAGCCTGCTTGAATTGTTCACCATTGCTACGACGAGTTAACCCGTAGTATGCGCCTAAGATTTTGCCGAAGTATGGAATAATTAGTTTGTCGAAGGTTTTGTACAGCATCGGATTCGATAAACGGTTTTCTAGGAAAGTTGGTTTCCAAATCTTGATGTTGTATTCCCAACATTTAATGAAGAAGTCCCAACGTGCCTTAGATAATGAATCTATTTCTTGACCTTTCTTGTTCATTAGAACACAGTTTTCCAGAGGCACAAAGAAGAGAGGCACATAGAACGCATTGTAATCCTTGAGTTTATCCATCAACTCTAGAGTCTGCAGCATATCTTCTTCTTTTTCATCAGGCAAACCAATAATTAATGTAGCCAATGGATACCAATCGTTATCATTTAGTATGCCAAAAGAGTTCGTAACGACGTCTTGCCATTGTTCAGGCTTAAAAGGCAACATTTTACCCCCCATGTATTTCTTCATAAGACGGGGACTTCCAGTTTCTATGCCGGTTTCAGCTGTAATTATTGGCTTCTTATCAAAAGAGTACCAGCTTTTCTCAATAAGGATCTCAGCAAGTTCCTTAATCATTTGAGGATCATTCCAAACAGGAGCCAAAGACATGTGGGCAGCTTGAATACTCTTAACGCCTGGAAAATCTGCAACACTTTTCACAAGTTTTACTACTGCTTCTCTGTTAGGAACAAAGTTCTTGTCTTTTGCACCATAAAGGAAAAGATCTTCTGTGATAAGCGTTATCTGGCTACTGCCCTGACTTACACTTAAAGCAACTTCCTTCATAATTTTTTCAAGTGGTACATCAACTTTATGCTGCATCGTGGGAGTACAGAATTGACAGTTACGACCACAACCTTTTGAAATTTCAACAGCTCCATGGATGGCCATATTATTAACGATGGGCATCTCCTGATTATAATCCCAATTATTCAATGATTCATCCGCTCTCGCTATACGCGGAATCGGCTCACCATTGACAGCTTTCTTGAAAAGTTCCACAATGGGTCCAGGTCTGCCACCCATCAAAACACAATCTACACCATAACTTTCAGAAACATGTTCCCGCTCAAGCTGCCATGAACCAAATCCACCGACGATAATTTTCGGCTTAAACTTTTTGATAGAAGGATGCATTACAAGCTTACGGAATTCAATACGGTTCATGGGTTCACCGCCACCTACGATTGAACTATAAGTTTTGCTGACATACCCCATGCCTGTAGGATCCATTGAAGATATACCTACAACTTTAGTTTCAGGTCCAATGAATAAATGTAAATCTTCAGGATTAGCAACCACAATATCATCTCGTGAAAAACCACCTTTCAGCAAGATAGCTTCCACTTTACGTAAACCATATGGAGCATATGCTGCTTGCCCATTGGTTTTTTTTCCACAATTCGGGTAAAGCGTTTTTCTAACGTACGAGAGGGGTATTGGCCCTTTTCCGAAGCCTCCTACGAACGCCATAAACGGATTATTCAAGAAGTCACTCATTTCAGTAGCTGAAGCTGTTAACACTATTTTTATTCCTGAGCAGGATGCCAATCTTTCCCTTCCTTAATAGTAGACATAGAGAGTTTTTCAGCCTTTTTAAAAATTGCTGTTGAATACCATTGGAATAACTAAAGATAAAGGATTAAAGTACAGGTTTTAACGCGTCTAATTACTTGTGAGGCAAACACAAGCAATCAGATTACTGCAGGTCATACATTCTTCAGGAGTTTGTTTCGGTCTAGGTTTTTGGTGATAGTATACCAGATTCTTAGGGCACCCATGTGATTCAGATACCGCTTCAGGATTTTTCACAGTTGTGCATGTGCTTTGCGTTTCAACTAATTGAGTATCTTTACCCACTTTTGCGTTAGCTTCTGTAATTTTCAGAAGAGCATAAAATTCCTGTTCAATATTTGACTGCTCTATCAAAGGCTTTGGATTTTGAATTTCCAATTCAGGCACTTTGATTACGCGAGGTCTTCGTGTTCTTGATTTTCGCGGTTTCTTTGATGCCTCACAGTAGGGGTAGTTAATGGCTTCTTTTGTTTCAATTTTAGGGATATCGGTTATTATTGACTTTTCAATTGTTGTGCTTTCAACGGGTATAATGCTTTCAGTAGATATTTCAATCGTTGCTTTTTCTGTAGTGTCTGTTTGTATTAAGGTTGTTTCATTCTCTTCTGTGGTAGCGTCGTTAGTGCAAATTTTACTGGTTTTTTTATTAGCGTCTTGTGTTTCAACTATATTTATCTCGTCAGAGACGTTTGCAATGGTATCTTCGGGAATAGAGCCTGGATTCTTGTTAGAAAATGCTGTTTCAGTCTTAGAGATTTCATCTATTAGGCTATTCTCCTCAGGATTGATTTCTCTAACTTCTTTTTCTACTTCGTGTGAATAATGGGGTTCTAGTTGCGCTATTTCGTTAAAAACCTCAATATCATTTTCGTTCAAGACATTGGCTTTAGCTATTATAAGCTTGGGAAGTTTGATCCCGATTGGAGTTTCTTCATAAGAGATTTGAGCATTATTCTCTGCTGAATCATCCAATTCTAATTTAATATTTGCAGAACAAGAGACTGCTTCAGTTGGTTGATCTAAAACTAGGTTCGTGCCACGAGCATTCCTAATTAAAGCCCTGCAGAAAAGCCTTTGAACGGATGAAAATTGTGAGGACACAAGAAGCACTGCTGAAATTGCAGCACCGCTTATATTAATCGTGGTAAATTGACCTTTCATTAAAAGCCAATAAGAAAACCATGTAAGTATCCATAGAAATATCAGATGATATGTTTTCTTAGAATGAAAAATTTGTTTTGCAGCATTTTTTTTAGGCAGTTGGGCTACACTCCAAAGCAGAGTTTATCAAATTGGAGTATTTCGCACATTTTTGTTTTAAAGCCTCAACTTCTGAATTTAGTTTGTTAACTTTACGTTTTCTTGTTTCTAACGCTTCTTTTGCTTTAGTTTCAAGTTGATTTAGCAAATTAAATAGGTGTTCTTTTTTCTCTTTAAGACGTGCTTCTTCAACTTTTAGGTTCTGAAGAGTGCTAACCATGTCCTCATCGCTTGAATCATTTTTAATGGATATGTTCAATTCTGCAAAATTTCCTTTTTCTTCCTTGATAACAGCTACATTCGCCATTGCCTTGTCTCCAATTGTTCAAGAATTAGCAGTATTAATATAATATAATTTATGAACGCTTAATTTAGATTCATAAAAAAGACTTACACAATAGTAGCAAATGATAAATAATGTCTCAATTCACTCTGAGTACCCTTAAGAAAACTGCTCTTACAATTGTTTCTTCGAATTGTTATCGCGAATAAAAATTACAGATTCCCCACAGATTATTAACATAACAAAAAGCGTATCTTGAAGAGAATCAGTTGAAATATCTGCAGTATCAGTATCTGAAAAACTTGATTGACCATCCGTTGGTACATAGACTGCACATAAACTCATAATTTTTTTGCCTTCATAACCCCAACCTACCGGAAGCCAAGATGAACTATCTTCTTTTGGTTGAGAGGTAACCGTCAAGTATGCATCATTAGAGTCACACAGGTATTTTGTAGAGTCACTTGAGTAATAGCCTATCCAGTAGACAGTATTTTGCATAGCAGTATAGTTAATCGTAAAATTATACCATTGACCAGAAACATATGAATCCATTATTATTTCTGTACTCTGCGCTATTGGTTCTCCTCCTTGTGGAAAGTTTGCAGTTGGCTCGTTAGCAAATATTACTGCTTTAATCTGTGAACCTGCTGAGATATCAGTTAGATAAATGTTGATTTCTGTAATTGTGCCTGCGTCATTGGGTGATGTATAGTTACAGAGCGTGAAAGTTTTTGGCAATTTTAAGCTGGATGAAGATGCACCTGGAGTTGTATAGCCAAAAGTCGTCATGTTATTGTGCATAATAGGTTTTGGTGTGTTTTCGTCTAATTCAGGCGTTGGTTTTGGTGTCGGGCTTGGTGTTGGCTTAGGGGTTGATGTTGGGGTAGGTGTTGGAGTTGAAGAGGGTGTTGGCGATGGAGTGGGTAAAATTGTGGGATCTATGGGAGTGTAAACTGCGTAGAGACTCATGATTGTTTTTCCTTCGCTAGACCAGCCTATTGGAAGCCAAATTGAATTGTCCTCTTTTGGTTGAGATGTAACTGTCAAGTAATCATTATTGGTGTCACATGCGTATTTTGTTGAGTTTTCTGAGTAATAACCTATCCAGTAAATAGTGTTTTGTGCAGCATTATAGTTGATTGTAAAGTTATACCATTGAGCAGAATCTGACGAGATTGTTATTATTTGTTCGCTCTCTGCTATTGGTTCGCCTCCTTGTGGAAGGTTTGTACTTGGTTCGTTTGGAAATATTACAGCTTTAATCTGTGAACC
>CAZXGX010000035.1:0-5883 GCA_964640475.1 uncultured Candidatus Bathyarchaeia archaeon | reverse complement strand
TGATTTCTGTAATTGTGCCTGCGTCATTGGGTGATGTATAGTTACAGAGCGTGAAAGTTTTTGGCAATTTTAAGCTGGATGAAGTTGCACCTTGAGTTAAGTATCCAAAAGTCTTTGTTTCAGGTTGACTTGAGGATGGTTGCTCTGTCTGGGCAATGCCGTTTTTGGTTAGACTTGGAGCTATTAAAATAAGGCTGACGATTAGTAAACAAATGGTCAGGCATTTGAATAATGTTGCTCTTTGAGTCATCAAATAATGGCGCCTCTTCGTGAATCTGAATACTTAACAGTAATTGACCACATTAGACTTGTATCATTTATGAATTTATAATAAAAATTATAAATGCTCTCTCTTTCATCACTTTAAAACTTGATTTAAGTGAATCCTCAGGTGAATAACCTTACAGGTTACCAACCACATAAAGTTATTCACCCTTTACCGTCTGAGTAACTCTGAATTTTCATCCACGAATGTCAAACTAATGCCTTCTCATCATCCGGCGAAAAACAACTATAATTAAACAAAAATAAAAGCATTCATAATAATTCATGCCGATCCTGATAACAGAACGGATGATTTTTATTAAAGCTCACGTTTAAAGAAATGAACACAAATGTCAACAACGCCAGAACAAGCAGTTGTTTCAAAGAAGAGCAAAAGACGTCTAGTAAGGGCTTTTTTGCTTGTTGGAGGAACTGTCTGTCTAGTTTTAGGTTCAGTTGGCATTTTTTTGCCCATTTTACCCACAACACCTTTTCTTTTACTGGCTGCAGCCTGTTATCTACGAAGCTCAGATCGTATGCATGAATGGTTACTGAGTAATCGGTGGTTCGGAGATTATATTAAGAACTATCAAGAAGGCAGAGGAGTTCCGATGAAAACAAAAATGGTGGCTATTACTATTTTATGGGTGACTATTCTTTTTTCGGCGTTTTTTGCTTTAGACGGGATTCTTATAGCACAGATTGCCCTTTTTGCAATAGCTTTAGGTGTAAGCGCACACCTTATACGATTACCAACCTTAAAAAAATAAGTAGAATCAATAGCCACAAATAAGATACTTTAAATAAGGTTAATTGCGGCATCATATACAATTTGTTGGTGATAAGCTTTGGGTGACACCTATGCGCCTTTAGTTGGAGACAGTTATGCCCCTGAGAAGATACGAGTCATTATTCCAGTAGGTGGAAAGGCTACCCGATTATTGCCGTTAACTGCAGAAACCAGCAAAGCTTGCTTACGTTTGTTGAATAGGCCTCTTGTTGAGTTTTCTCTGCTTTCTTTAGCTTCTCAAGGTATACGTAACTTTATTTTCGGCGTTAAAGGTTACACTAATTATATAGACCTGTATGATTATTTCGAGTCAGGCTACGGTTTTTCTGCGCGCTATAACATTAAACCTAGAATTCACATAAAATATCAGCCAAACGTGGATGATTTAGGCAGCGCAGACTCTGCAAGAATAAACATGGAATACTATGACATTAGGAATCCCGTACTTGCAGTGCAAGGAGACAATATTTTCGATATTAAAGTAAAGAACCTTATTGATTTTCACAAGGATAAAGGGGCGGCTTTAACTATTGTATTGCGTGAAGTAGATAACGTTGAAGGCTTAGGAATAGCTGACATAGATAAGGACGGGAAAATTCGTCGGTTTATTGAGAAACCATTACCAAAAGATGCCCCGAGCAATCTGGCAAACACTGGCTTATATGTGATTTCACCTGAAGTGAAAAAAATTTTTAAAGAAAAAGGTGTTCAACAAATCATTAAAGAAAAAAATAGGCTCGATTTCGGCTATGATTTTATTCCATACGTGATTCAGACTGGTCGTCCAGTGTATGGTTACACATTGAAGGGCAATTGGTTTGATGTGGGTACACCTAAGAATTATTTAGAAGCCATGAAGAATTTGATGCATGGCGGTTTCTCTTCTCTTAATGATTTTGGTGGAAAAATAAGTAAAAAAAGCATAGTTTGGGTTCAAGGAGAAAGTAACGATTCAGAAAAGTGCCGGGATGAGATCGTTCGAAAAATTAAACAGAAAAAGATACAGGTAGACGGCGCTGTTTTAATTGGTCGTCATTGTCAAATTGAAGATGGCGCTAGACTGGTTGATTGTTGTATTGACAACTTTACACGGATTGGCAAGAATGCTTTTGTATGCAACTCTGCAGTTATGGATAGAGCCATAATCAGTGAATACGCAGAAGTTACAGATAGCATAATTGGTAGACATGTTGCGGTTAATTCGAGTCAAAAGAATCCTACAAAAATCTCCGCCATTTCAGTTGTTGCAGATGATGTTATCTTAGAGGAAGGCTGTACACTTATTGCTTCTAAAGTTTATCCGCATCAAAAAGTTAAAGGCGAATTCAAGAATCAAACGCTTACGGTAAACTAAGCTTTGAACCACTTGAAAATTACATATTTTGTTTTCTTTTCGTCTAAATCTGGGACAGCGATAATGAATCGTTTTCGTACTGTGGTTGCTAAGCGTCCCGCTTTCACAATTTCAGTTGCAGATATGCTGCTTCCCTGAGCTTTGACTGAAACCATGTAAGGCGCATGTTCAACGCCTGGACCATACTTGTAAACTGCAAAGTCGCATCCGAACTTGATTCCCGGTGTAACGATTAGACCGCTTTCTCTTAGATCATGGTAAACAGCGTATTTGTCCTCAAATTCCTCATAAAGTTCAGCGGCTTTTTGGCGTAGCTTTTTTAGACCAACTTTGGTTTCTCCTTCGTAGACTTCGATTTTGTCTGTTTCTGCGAGGTAGAAGCCTTCCATTAAGTCTAAAATTAATGGTACATCAAATTCGGGGATTTTTGGTTTTGCAATTCCTACTGGTTTGCCATAGTAAGCATTCTTGTAGAGCTGTGAGCCTTCAGTTGGATTCCAAACAACAAGGAAGTTTTCTATTAATTCAACCTTAATTTTTTTGTTTTCTGTGTTTTGCGCCAATTTTACATTACCATGGACAACATGCGTGCTGTGTCAGCGGCGTCTTCAGCTTTGTCTGCAGAGTTTTCTAGCAGTTGCAATGTATCTCGTAAAAGAAGGAGCACTGGAGTTTCTAGTTTACTGCTTAGAACCTTGATGCTTAAAGTGCGATATTGGTCATCTACTATGCGTTCAGCGATTTCAACGTCTTTGGCTCGTTCAAGGGTTTTTTGGGAGCCGTAATTAAGAACCATCATTGTTTCGCGAAGCTTTAGAATTGCATCAAGTACAGCTGAGGATAGTTTGAGGAGGTCTTTTTTAATTTCACTTGGGATAACCCAGTTGTGCTCCATTATTTCGACCAAGTAAAAAGCGATGCCTTCTGAGAAGTCGGCTATTTCGCTTGAAAGATTAGTGAATCTTAGAAAATCTTCTCGGCTGATGAGGATTGCGCCTATTTCAGCGAGTTCTTGAGAGACCATGCGCCTTGCTTTTATAACTTCTTCTTCGCCTGCACGGATTTCAGTTAATAGTTTTCTAGCGTTTTCTTTGTCTCCACTGGCAAAGTATTCTGCTAGTTGTGGAATCTTTCTGGAAACATCTACTACTTTACGTAGGTTGTCTTGGCAAGCGTTTAAAGCTCTACGTTTAACACGCTCTTCTGTTTCTGCGGGAAGTACCAAAGTGTTTTCTGCGCTCCTCTCATAATTACTTGTATTATTTAGTATTTGTTTACATGCGTGTATTAAAAAAGGTAGCTACTTACTTTCGACGGATTTCCCTAAGGATTCAAAGTTAATTTTTCCATCGAAATATTTGCTTAACAATTCAGGCAAAGCTTCAATTGGCGTGCGAACTTGTTGCCAAGAGTCTCGGTCACGAATGGTTACAGTGTCGTCTTCCAGCGTGTCATAATCGATGGTTATGCCTAATGCTACACCTGCTTCGTCTGCCCGTGCATAACGCCTGCCAATAGAGCCCGCTTCATCATAGTCAGTCATGAAACCTGCACAGGTTAGCTGTTTTTGAATTTCAAAAGCCTTCAAGTCTAGACCATCTTTAGCCATTAAGGGGTAAACGCCTACTTGAATCGGGGTAATGCATCTAGGAAAACTAAGCACAGCACGATCGTCTTTTATGCGGTAAGCATATTCTAATGCTACATAGAAGAGTCTATCGCACCCAAAACTGGGTTCTACAACATGCGGAGTAAACCGTGTACCGCGAATAGTGTTTTTTTGGTGGCTGATGTCTACTTGTTCTTTGAAGACTTGGTAGTTGCCTGCCATGAAGTAGCCGTCTTTTTGCATGGCATCTGCGACTTCTTGGGCTGGAACCTTGGCGAGTTCTGCTGCAACTTTACCTGCGTCACCCTTATACACTGGACCAAGTTTTGCCATAATCGGTTTAACCATGAGCTCTTCTGTTTCGATTGGGTTAGTGTATTCCTTGTAGACGCGCAGGTCTACGCCGCTGGCTTTCATATGGCACGACAAGTCGTAGTCGCTGCGGTAAGCATGCCCAGAGACTTCGACCCAACCCCAACGGTCAACAAGCACCTCTTGGTCAAAACTTTGCGTGCTATAGTGGGCTTTTTCCCATGTAAGTTTCTCTATGAACCGCTGTTTTTCGGATGGTACGCCAAGCTCGACTAGGAGGCGTTTCGCCATTGCCATAAAGAATGCTTGCCACTCGCACTGGATAATTTTTTTGTCCAATGCTTCGCGGACAGTAAAGTTTGTAACGTCCTCGCACTCTTTAAGGCGCGTGTCGCAGAGCAGTATTGGAAGAACTTCGTTTTCGACTTCTTTTATGAAATTGCAGCTTTGATCTTGTGGGTCAAAAAAGAATTCCAAGTCTGCAATCGTAAACTCCCGCAGGCGGATTAGACCTTGTCTTGGTGAAATCTCGTTTCGCAAGGCGTGACCGATTTGTATGCCACCGAAAGGCAGCTTTTCGCGAGCTATGTTGTAGAGTCTGTTGAATTCGACGAAGATGTTTTGCGCTGCTTCTGGTCTACCGTAACCGACTGCGCCTGAATAGGGGCCAATCGTGGTTTCAAACATGGTTAAAAACCGCTGTGGTGCACCGAAGGTGCCTTTACAGTCTGGGCAAACGATGCCATGATGCACGATTTCCTGTGCGATTTCGTCAAGAGTCATTTTTTCTGCTTCTTTTGAACTAATACCCTTCTCTTCTAGAAGGTGATCAGCTCGGAATCTGGTGTGGCATCCTTGGCATTCAACCATGGGTTCCTTGAAGTGGTCAACGTGCCCTGAGGCTTCAAACACTTTGCCTGGAGCTATAACGGATGATTCCATTTCGAATATGCCGATTTTTTTTACGAAGAGCTCGCGGAGGCGGTTTTCCACGTTTTGTTTTAGGCGTGTGCCTAATGGACCGTAAGTTACGAAGCCACCGCTTCCACCATAAATTTCAAATGATGACCAGAAAAAGCCTCTACGTTTAGCTAACTCGTTAATTGCAGTGAACTTGTCACATGCTGGTTTTGAACATTTGGCTTCGTCGCTCAATTACGATTATCCCTTTTCTAAGCTTAGAAGCCACAGACAATTAAAACATTACCATGTAGCAAATGCAACCTTTTCATTAGCCAACGAATTATTCAGAAAGTAAGTTATCGTAGGTAGTTTATGTTTATGCTTGGATTCAACGCTAACCCTGGTTTTGCCAGTAACTCGACGAATCTGAAACCTTTTGTTGGGTGATACATGTTTGCTGAGGCGCTGCTTTTTACTATCCACGCAGTGTCTAGGCCCATTTCTGTTCCTGCCGTTGCATAGACGAGTTCGCCTTCAGGGATTATGCCTGCATCGGTTGCCATCAGAACCGCTTCCATGCAAACTAAAGTGCCGGGTGAAATTAACTCCAAGGTTTTAGCGACAATATCAAGCGAAGTAGTTTTTCGCAGA
>CAZXGX010000034.1:0-17659 GCA_964640475.1 uncultured Candidatus Bathyarchaeia archaeon | reverse complement strand
TAAGAGATGGGGCATAGAATAATCAGCCTATAATTCTTTCTTTTTTTGTTATGCTCTACAGTTTTTAATTTGTATCTTGTTTTCTTTATTATTTTTAGTCTGGCAAGTATCTATAGTAAAAGTTATATCCCAAAAATACTGGTAGGAATCTGAGGAGAAACTGTGGATACACCTCGTCTTTGTCCTGAGTGCTATGTTGAAATGAAACCAAAACGTGGTGATAAGGGACTAATAATTTATTACCAATGTCCAAAATGTGGAATGCGTATTTTATTCACTCACTCGGGGCATTAACAATTGTCATGAAGTTTAGTTTCAAAAACATATTAGGGCCTATTTGAAAAGATTATATTTTGTAGGTGCGAAAAGTTGTTTTTATGAAGTATTCGCTGCTATGATTAAGTGCTATTGATTTGATATTCTGAATGTTGGGTGCACAAGGGTATTATATGCTGTAGTGCGATTCAATACGTTTAAGGTGGGGGGTTGATTTATCATGAATCAGCTTAATAGAACCTATAAAAAAACAAGAAAAAACAATCTAACAATAAACTCGCTTCTAAAGAAGCGTGGGGCATTGAGTACTGTAGTTACGACTCTTATTATATTGGTTATTTCAGTGCTGTTGGCAAGCGTAGTTACTTACTTTGCTATTAACGTCGTTAGTACTCGTGTTCAAGAAGAAAGCTTAGCCCTAACCAAACAACACCTATACCACAACGCCACCGCCTCACCAGGAACACTAAGCTACTCACAAGCCACACTTGTAGTCATTAATACTGGTGGTCGAGACGTAGTTATTGACAAGCTAGCTGTTAGAGGTCAAGAATGTAATTGGAACGATACAGGCACCAACAATATCGTGTATTATTGCATCACCACAGACCCGGTATCTAGCGACATGCACTATGTATGGAATTTCAACAGCACAGACGGTTTAGAAAACAAAGTGCAATTTGGATCCACTATCTACAACTTTACCCGTGCAGCCAATGATTTAACCCTGAAATCAGGATACACAATGATGATTTACATGCTCAATCCTGACAGCATCAGTATCAACGACATCGGCTTAACAGTCAGCTTAACGCTACACACAGCACAAGCAATGTACTACAGAGAAACCAACGTTCAGGCAGTAGATCAGTTTACACATGAATAAGTTGCACTGATGCTGCATTTTATCTCCTAAAAATTGTTATTTTAACATATTGAAAGACTTTAGTTGATTATAGCCATTAGGTTGGCTTTTTAAAATGAACTAAAACTGACAGTTTTATTGCATAACTATGAGAAAAATTCTGTACTAATTAATAGACGCTTTCAACTAATAGTTGGTCTTATATGTTTCAGGCACTGTTTTATGCTTCAAGTAGCGTCTGATGTATATGAACAGTGAGACAGACTTAGAATACGCTCTAAGAGGAAAAGCCTGGAAAGTCTACTGGTACTTGCTAAAAAAAGGAGAACCAGTAAGTGTGCGAGAAACTCAACGTGCCCTACATTTTAGCAGCCCAAGTATAGCCAATCACCACCTAGAACAACTACGCGAGTTAGGTTTGGTACAAAAACAGGAGATTGGAGGACACTACGTTCTAGTTAGCGAAGTAAAAATTGGCGTACTTAAGCACTATGTAAAGCTTGGTAAACTGTTGTTTCCAAGATTCTTCTTCTATGCATTGTTCTCTACCGTGTTCTATGTCGCGTACGCGCTGTTTCTTATTCAAGTCTTCAATCGTGATAACCTCTTCATTCTCCTCTTTGGAGGCATAGTTTGTGGAATCTTTTGGTATGAAGCCTACAGAGTATGGGGCATGAGGCCATTCTAACAGTTAGTACAACATGTACGAAGGCTTAGGATAAAATAAAAACATGCTATTAACCAATGTCAAGGAGCAAAAACAAATGGTTCAAAAAGAAATAAGAAGCAAAACCAAAGTTTACGGAGCAATCGCAGTTCTATCCGCAATACTATTAGTAAGCGCAGTATACACCATAACTTCACCTACACTACTTTACTCACTAACTGGTGTTTCACCAATGAAGACTTTTTCCTCAACTGAGGAACTTAGAAACTTTTTAACTGTTAACACTAACGGCGAATCATCTGGCGTCTATAGTGGAGGTCCATTGGATGAAAAAACTTTTTCACTTGGTTCCACTGGTCCTACTGGTTTTGGGGATACAGCATCACCAACAAGTCAAGGCATAAATTCTGAATCCGCTGGTCGATCTTATTCTACAACAAACATTCAGGTAGAAGGAGTCGACGAAGCAGACACTGTAAAAACTGATGGAAAATACATCTATACATTGGTTCAAGGCTATACATTGGTTCAAGACTACACTTCTCAATCACAAAACACTATAAACATTGTTAAAGCTGATGGCTCAGGTTCTTCAGTTGTAGGAAAAATAGCTCTTGGCAGCAACACAAATTGTGCGGGTATGTATCTTAGTGAGGATGGGAACAAACTTGTTGTAATAGGCAGCAATTATGGAGGCTTACTTTACGCAACAAGAGGTATCTCAATTGATATAGCATATCCATTTTACAGCTATTATATGCAAGATGTTAAAACATTCATTTGCGTTTACGATGTCACTAACAAAGCTAACGTCGTATTAACAAGAAACTTGACTTTGACGGGTAGCTACTTTAACTCACGAATGATCGGCGACTATGTTTACGCAGTGGTTAGTCAACCAGCTTACATGGATAACGAAACAATCATTTTGCCAGCAGTCTATGACAACCAAAGCACTTCAAAGGAAATTGCACCAACAAGCATCTACTACAATACAATGCAAGACAGCTACTTCACCTACACAACCTTTGCAGGCATAAACATACTTGATGACTCACAAGCACCAACAAACTTAACCGTCATGATGGGCGGCACAAGCAACATGTACGTTTCCACAGACAACATTTACGTAACATTCCCAGACAACACAGGCGAAACAACACAAATCTACAGAGTAGCAATAAACGATGCCTCTTTAACATTTGAAGCTCAAGGAGCAATCCCTGGATACATACTTAATCAGTATTCAATGGATCAATACAATGGTTATTTCAGAGTAGCAACAACCCTCTCTACTGGTTCATGGATTGACAGAAACACGCAAAACAACCTTTACGTTTTAAACATGGCTATGAATATTGTTGGTAAAGTTGAAAACCTTGCACCAGATGAACAAATTTATTCTGCACGTTTCGCAGGTGACAAATGCTATCTAGTAACATTCAAGCAAACAGATCCCTTCTTTGTACTTGATCTCAGCAATCCAACAGCACCATCAGTTGCAGGCGAACTAAAGATTCCAGGATACTCAAGTTATCTACACCCATATGATGAGAACTACGTTATCGGTTTAGGTGTGGAAAACACTACTGTAAAGCTTTGCTTGTTTGATGTTTCAGACATGAATAACCCAACAGAAGTTGCAAAATATGTTATCGGCGAAGATGCAGACTACGCTTCTTCAGATGCATTGTATGATCCTAAGGCTTTCTTATTTGACTATGAAAAACAATTATTGGTTATTCCAGTCTCAATAACCACTTATGGCTATACATCAACTGAGCCAACAGTGCCTAGAATAGATGACGACAGCAGTTCCCCAAGCAAAGTTGGTGAATCAAGCTCACAAATAAGCGACTATAGTTACAGTTACTGGCAAGGCGCATACGTCTTTAACGTTTCACCCACAAACGGATTCACACTTAAAGGATCAGTAACTCAGCAAGATGATAATACACAATCAGAATATGGCTTTGGATACCAAAATAACGTTATCACACGTGCACTTTACATCGACAATACATTGTACACTGTTTCAAACAATAAAGTACAATTAAACAGCCTTAACGACTTATCATTGATTGCAACAGTAAACTTGTCTTCTTAAAATAATCCTTTTTTCTTTTTTTAAAATAAAAATAATTTAATTATGAAGTTTCAATTTCTGATTCAGAGTCTATTTTGCTTTGTTAGCTCTCTTTGCACATGCATCGCTACAATACTTCTTCTTTGCATCAAATGTAGTATAAACCTGCTTACAAACTGGGCATTTCTTTTCCATAACTTATACCTCACTAAATAGTAGATTCAATATTAAGCTAAAAGTTTTTCCCAGTTTTTAATCAGAATAACGATTTAATATTGGTGCTTAGCGCTTATTGGGGAGAAGGGAAGGAAGCGTTAGGTTGAGTGGGGTTTTCTTAACTGGCGGTACCGGCTTTATTGGTGGGCAAGTTGTTAGAGGTATCCTTCAGCAAAATAGCCTGCAAATTAATGTTCTAGTCCGAGGAGACAACCAAGAAAATGCGGTTCTAAGGCTTAAGAGATCTTGGTGGGATTACCCTGAATTACTTAAGGCGATAGGTAAACGTGTAAAAGTTTTTACAGGGGATCTATCAAAATCCGACTTTGGTTTAGACGAGAGTGCCTATCGTACTTTGGTTCAAAGTACTTCTTATATTATTCATTGTGCTGCTAACACTACTCCTAACCTATCAATAGAAGAATTACGACGCATAAACGTTACAGGAACAGCTAACGTAATAGCTTTCGCTAAAGATGTTCAACGTGACCATGGTCTATGCCGTCTTTCGCATATTTCAACTGCTTATGTAGCTGGAAAACGCAATGGATCAATCGGTGAGGATGAATTAGATGACAGGTTTGGTTTTTCTAGCCTTTATGAGAGAACCAAATTTGAAAGCGAGCAGTTAATTAGTGCTGTTGAATCTGAGTTGTCTATCTCAATTTTTCGGCCAAGCCTAGTTATTGGTGATTCAAAAACTGGTGCTGTTAAAATTTTTAACACAATCTATTATCTGCTTAAGCAGTATCTGACAGGGCATTTACATTTTGTTCCAACATCGTCAAAATTTAAGGTAAACCTTGTTCCAGTTGATTACGTTGCTAACGCAGTTGTAGATTTGACTTTTAATAAAGACGCTTCTGGTTTAACTTTTCATTTAACCTCTCCCTTTGAGAAGACGCCAACTGCAAAAGAACTATTAATATTCACAAAAAATTGGGCTCATGAAAACATGCGTTTGGACTTGCCCAAAGTTACTTTTATTCCATCTTCAGGAAGAATTATTGAAGGCATACTTAGAATTCAAAGCTCCTTTAATTCATCTGATAAAAAAGCAGTAAACGCGTTTCATACGCTTTCCCCCTATTTTAGTCAAAGTCAAGATTTTAAACGTGAAAACACTGATCGCTTATTAGGTCCTTATACTTATGATTGGCAAAAATATCTCTCCAGCATCTTACAATACGCGGTTTATTACAGTTTCTTTCACCGTTCTGAACGAACGGTTTATGAACAAATCCTTTTTCGACTACAAAGCGACACTAAACCAATACGATATCATGAAATTATTAATGGTAAACTCATAGATTATGACACATCAGAAGTAAAAGCAGAGCTACTTCAAACAGAAGCAGCTTTAAACGCTATGGGTATTAAAAAAGGCGATGTTATAGCAATCATAGGTTACAATAACCATCGTTATTTACTTCTTGACGTAGCCGCTGGATTACTAGGTGCCGTCTCTTGTCCAATTTACGTTACCAGTCCGCCTTCAGAAATTATCAAGATTCTAACTGAGGCCAATGCAAAACTGCTTTTTGTTGGAACACAAAAAATCCTTCAAGAAATAACTACAATAACAACTGACATTCCAATTATTTCGTTTCTAACCACCCAATCAAGCATGCAAACTAATAGTCGCGTTATTTCATGGTCAAACTTTTTAGAGAATGCTAAAAATACCATGGTTTCAACTTTTGCTCCAGTAGATTTTAATGATTTAGCAACAGTACGCCATACATTTGGGTCAACTGGTGAACCTAAAGGTGCCTGCCTAAATCACGGAAATTTACGTTATGTTGCAGAGTCGCTTGCTTCAAATTTTCCATGGAAAAGCCGTACAACTAAAGCATCATATCTTTCCTTTTTACCAATGAACCATGTAGCTGAAGGAATAACTGCTATGTATTCACCATACTTTATTCCGTCCGCTATGGATATTTATTTTCTTGAAGACTACCATGATTTACCTAGAGCCCTTAAAATTGCAAAACCCACTGTTTTGTTTGCAATTCCAAGATTTTACGAAAAGCTTTGGTCCGAACTCGAGCTAAACCGTTTAGGGCAACAATATCTTAAAACTAAAAACTTGTTTAAACGGCAGTTTCTACGGAGAATTTTACGTTTCGCTTTATTACGCAAGTCTGGTTTAGATGAATGTAATCAATTTATTGTGGGTGCTGCTTGTATAAGCGAGACTTTACTTCGTAATTTTCAGGATTTAGATATTGAAATACATAATGCTTATGGGCTTTCAGAAGCGCCTTTAGTGGCGATGAATAAACTTGGATCTAATTATCCAGGAACTGTTGGTTTACCACTTGCAGGAACAGAGGTGCGTGTTGGTAATGATGGGGAAATTCTTGTTTATGGTCCTCAGGTCATGCGTGGCTACTTGAACCCTCGTGTTGAGACGCCTTTTAGGGATGGCTGGCTTGCCACTGGTGACATCGGGGAATTTTCCTCTGAGGGTCATTTAAGGATTTTAGGTAGAAAAAAGAATATCGTTGTTACCTCATATGGTAAAAAGATTCCAGCTGAGAAGATTGAAGCAGCGCTTAAAGGTATTGAGCATGTGACTGAATGTATTGTTATAGGCGATAATCGACCTTTTTGTAGCGCGATTGTTTGGGTTGATAAACATTATGTGTCAAGCTGTAAAGAGGATATTGACTCAGCAGTTGTAAAGCTTAATTTAGAGTTGGAGCATCCTGCACAAATTAAACAGTTTGTTATTCTTGAAAGTAACAAATCATCTGAAAACAAAAATGTTGAAACATTGAAGATTAAGCGCCAAGAGCTGCTTAAACAGGTTGAAGATGTAATCGAGAGCCTTTACGCAGGGAGCAATAATTCTGTTGATTAGGCTTTTTCACCTAACGATTCCAAGTAGTCTAAGAACTTTTTAAGTTCAGCTTTATCCATATGCATTATTTCTTCACGTTCTGCTTTAACGTATTTACGGAAAGATTCAAGACATTGACTTGATGAGGCATTCTTTTTGGTTGTTTGGACTTGGTCTCGTTCAATTTTTATACGGTAAAGTGTAGCCAAAAAAGTGGCGAAGACAACCAATGTGTTACTAACTATGACTATAAGTGAAATATCTGTGGCTGACATGCAATTCTCCCTTAGTTTTCAATTATTCGCATACAGTTATTTATCTTTAAAAAACACCTGTGCTTTGTTGCATTCAAGTTCTGATTTAATAGTGTTTCTTTCAAATCCACGCATAATTTGAGGTATAAGCGTCATGGTTTATAATCTAAATCTGAAGTACGCTCACTTTATATGATTTTTCTTTTCCATTAACCTTGAAATCCAATGTTGGAAACAGAGCGTTTGCTTAGTTCAACAGAAGTCAAAACAACTAGAATAGTCAGGGGTTGATTTGTTGAATTTTCTCTCTTGGGTTTCAATTTTTGCAAGCGGTCTTTGCCTTGCAGTGGGTATTGCAGTCTATTTTCTGGATAGAAAAGGATTACTAAACAAGCTTTGTGCGGCAACGCTTCTATTAAATGCGTATTGGGCGTTTACTGAGTTTATGATTTATGAAGCAAGAACTCCTGAAACCGCTTATTTCTGGATAAAAGCACTTTTCTTTTGGCCTCTTTTCTCTGCGTTGATGCTTCATTTTACACTTGCATTCACTGAAAGCTACTTACTTAAAAGTAAACTAACTTATGTTTTTCTTTATTTGCCCACTTCGATTTTTGCTCTTGTTGATTTAACTACTAACCAAATTTCAGCAATGCCTATAAAACAGAACTGGGGCTACGCGTTCGCTGCACCACCTAACTCGTGGCTTAGCGTAGTTGATTCGCTTTGGGTATCAACTTTAGCTCTATTATCATTGTTTCTTTGTTTAACTTATTACATTAAAGTGACGGACACCATAAAAAAGAAGCAAGCAAAATTTGTAACAATAGGTTTAGCTTTTCCGGTCCTGATATCTATAATGACAGATTCAATATTACCAATGGCTGAAGTTGTATTTCCAAATTTAGGAAATATTTCTGGATGCATATTTAGCGGTTTTATTGCTTTTGCTATCTGGAGATATAATTTGTTTAATTTGAATCCGACTATGGCGGCTGAAACTATAGTCTCAACAATGCCTGATTCATTAATTCTTGCTAACCCTAATGGTGAAATAATTCAAGTAAACGGAGCTCTATTAAAAACTACAGGGTATAACGAAGAAAAACTCATTAGCAAACCTTTAGGTGTCCTTTTTCTAGATAAAAAAACTGGAATCGACACGATTAATCTCCTTAAAGTCAAAGGCGAAATCAAAAATATAGAAACCAAATTCCAAACAGCCTCAGGGGTAGTTATTACGGTTTTAATTTCAGCTTCTGCAGTAAGAAAAAATAATGGTAAAACAATTGGTTACACTTGCATAGTTAATGATATTACAAGCCGTAAAGAAATGGAATCAAAACTATTTACTGCAGAAAGATTCGCTTCAATTGGTGAATTAGCTGGAATGGTTGGGCATGACCTGCGTAATCCTTTAAGCAGCATGAAAGCGGCAACCTATTATCTAAAAACCAAGTATGCATCAAAGTTAGATAAGAAAGCAATGGATATGCTTACGGCAATAGATAATAGCATTGATTATTCAAACAAAATAGTTAGCGATCTTTTAGATTATTCAAGAGAGATAAAACTTGAAATTGAGCCTGCAACTCCAAAATCTCTGATTAGTTCTTCTCTTTCTTTTGTTAATACTCCAGTTAACATTGAAGTTCATGATTACACTACAGAAGTTCCTGAAATGCGTGTGGATGCTGCAAAAATCAACCGTGTTTTTGTTAACATAATCAAAAATGCGTTTGACGCAATGCCTAACGGTGGAAGTCTAACCATAAGAGCTGAAAAAACCCCTCATATTGTGAATATTATCTTTAAAGACACAGGAACAGGAATGACTAAAGAAGCATTAGATAACCTGTACAAACCCCTCTTTACCACAAAACCAAAGGGTATGGGTTTTGGCTTATCAATCTGCAAACGAATCGTTGAAGCTCATGGTGGAAAAATAACTGCCCAAAGTATGGTTGACGAGGGAACTACTATAACCACTAGTTTTCCTGTTGATTCAGATTCATAAAATAAGAGACCAATTTAGGGTGTGCCCTATTTTTCAATTAAAGATTTAAAACATTATTCGGTTGATAAGTATCATGGCGATTGCCTTTGAAGCTAAAGTTTTGGCTACTTGATCTGAACCCAAAAATCGATGATTCCACTGTTGAATTGTGGCTTTGGGGGATTGATGATGTTGGTAATCGTGTGCTTGTTATTGAAGAAAATTTTGTTGCCTATTTTTATGCTGTGATGGCTGAAAACGTTAATGTGTCGAATGTTGAAGCGGAAATCATTACCAATTTTGGGTCAGCAATATTGAAGACAGAGGTTACCCAGCGGCGATTTTTTGGTAAGCTTGTAGTGGCAATCAGAGTATATTGCATGAATCCCAAGCAACTGAGTATTATTGCTAAGGGAATTCGAAAGCTCGAAGGTGTGCAGGATTGCCTCGAAGACGATATTCGCATGTCAACTCATTATCTAAATGATAATAAAATTGTTCCATGTAGCTGGATTGAGCTTGAAGTTGAAGAAAAAATTAATGTTACAAACGTGAGGGTGACTAAAGTTTTTTCAGCAAAGTCGGCACCTAAACAACTTGACATTATCGATATTCCTGATCTGCGGATTTTGGCTTTCTCTATGATAAGCTACAGTCTTGAAGGTTCACCAAAACCAGACAGAAATCCAGTTGTTATAATCTCAACCGCTGCAAATAATGGAGAAGAACACCAGTTTGCAGCTAATGAAGATAAAAATGACAGTCAAATAATTCAAAAATTCATGCATTACATTCGTCAGTTTGATCCAGATGTTATCATCAGTTATGGTGGAAACACGATTGACTGGAATTACCTAATTAAACGTACCCGTAAATTGGAGCGAACATTTGATGTTGACCGAACAGGTAGAGAACCTCACACTAGTCTCTACGGGCATGTTTCTTTTACAGGTTTAGCTAATGTTGATTTGGCCGATTTTATGGATGTCTTTCCTGAAGTTAAAGTTAAGTCCCTGTGGAATCTATCGAAACATTTGGGTATAAAAACTGAAGTTACACAACCGATTGATGTTGTAGAATTCGCAGATTTTTGGGGTAACCTACAAAAACGTGAGGAACTTAAACGGTTTAGTCTAAACAATGCTAAAATGGTTCAAGCTTGTGCAGGTTTATTGTTGGATTTTGCGATGCAACTCTCCAGCTTGACTGCAATGCCTTTGGATCAAGTAATGACTGCAGCTGTTGGTTTTAGGGTTGAATCTTTCATAATTAGGCATGTTCAGAAGATTGGTGAACTTACACCTAGACGTATTGAGCAGCCCTATCAGTCTTATGCAGGCGGACTAGTACTTCCCCCAAAACCAGGCTTACATGATAACATTGCAGTTTTGGACTTCAAATCGATGTATCCAAACATTATGATAACTTACAATCTTTCGCCAGATACGTACATATCACAAAATGAACCAGACCAGTCTGATGTGTATATTGCCCCTGAAGTTAACTATAAATTTCGCAAGGCACCCTCAGGATTCTACAAAGAAGCATTAACTTACCTAATTAGTGTACGCGATCAAATCCGTATCCAAATGAAATCGTTAAATCCTAATACTGTAGAGTACAGGATTCTCGATGCAAGGCAGAAGGCGGTTAAAATCATTACTAACGCTGCTTATGGTTATGCTGGTTGGATCGGGGCGCGATGGTATATTAAACCAGTAGCTGAGGCTGCTTCTGCTTGGGGAAGATACATAATTTTGTCTGCGTCTAAAATGGCTGAAGCAAAAGGTCTAATGGTATTTTATGGTGATACCGACAGTCTTTTTCTAACAAATGATCCAGAAAAGACTCTTGAACTTCAAAGTGAAATCCATCAAAAATGGAGTTTAGAGGTTGAGGTAGATGAAATATACAAGCGTATTTTTTTTACTGAAGCTAAGAAACGTTATGCAGGTTTACATCAAGATGGCAGCTTGGATATTGTTGGTTTAGAGGTTATTCGTGGAGACTGGGCTGAAGTTGCTAAAAGAGTTCAGGAACATGTACTTGAAATTATACTTAAAGAACAATCTCCTAAGAAAGCAGTTGAGTACGTACACGGCGTTATTGCTGGCATTAGACAGAAACAGATTCCTTTTAGTGAATTAGTCATTTGGAAGACTCTTTCCAAGCCAATTGATGCTTATGCTGTTAGGGCTTCGCATGTTGAAGCTGCAAAGATGTTAAAAGCTAAGGGTTGGCGGATGAGTACAGGTGACAAGGTTGGCTTTGTTATTTTAAAAGGTAAAGGGCGTCTTTACAGTAGGGTTAAACCGCATGTTTTTGCCAATATTGATGAAGTTGATTCCGAGTATTATGTTACCAATCAAGTTATACCTGCTGCTGTTCGAATTCTAGAATTCTTTGGAGTAACTGAACAACAATTGCTTATTGAAGGATCAAAAAACGAAGAGGCAAAAAGCCTCATGGATTTTATGAAACCCTAATTATTGGGCTTCTTGGAAAGTGGTTAATACAACGTTTACTGCGGGTTTAACTGCTTCTGAGACACGTGAAGCAACGATTCTGTGAATGCCTTTTTCGCCAGCAATATCAACGATTCTTTGTGTGATGATGCCATCGAATACTACTGTGTCTACACCTGTAACTTGTTGAAGCTTTTCAGCTAGTTGGCTTACTGGTAAACGTTCAATTAATTCAAGCTTCTCGTTTAGAAGTACTGCTTCAAGTGTGCCTAGAAGAGTTTTTACGTTTTCTTTTATTGCTTCTGGAACCTCTGCTTTAGGTGGACGTTCACGTTCTAGTGGTTGCTGTGGTTGTTGTGGCTGCGTTGGTTGTTTCTTTGGAACTGGGGCTTGCTTGAATAATTCAGATACTGGTACACGGTTATCTAAGGCTTCAGCAACTTCTTTGCAGTTGCATTCCTCAATTTCTTTGCCTCTTGGAGCACGGCCAACATATTTTATGCTGGTTACCTGCAAAAGTTCTTTGAGGATTAAGTCTCCTCCTCGGTCTCCATCTAAGAGTGCGGTGGCTTCTTTTTCTTTTGTTAAGCGTTTAATTGAATCTGGAACTTTTGCTCCTTCTAAGGCTACAGTGTTTGTTAAGCCGCATCGCATTAAGTTTATGATGTCTGCGCGTCCTTCGACTACAATGATTTCTCTTGCAGTTTCAAGACCTGGACCTGCTGGGAGTTCTTCTGGACCGTATTTTTCAACTTTGCCTACTTTCATTGTGTCACTGATTTCTTTGTAGACTTCGTCAACACTTGGCATTGATTCAATGTTCCATCTGTGCAGAATTTCTTTAGCTCTGTCAATGATGACTTTTCGTCTTGCCTCTCGGATGTCTTCAATTTTTTCAAGGGTTACTTTAGCTGAGCATGGACCAACACGGTTTATGCTTTCAACGCTTGCTGCAATGAGTGCGGTTGAAACGCGGTCTAAGCTTGTTGGTATTGTTATTTGTCCAGTGGTTCGATCATTTTTGCTGTGGAGATCAATTTCTATTCTTCCGATTCGGCCAGTTTTCTGAAGTTCTCTTAGATCAAGTTCTGGTCCAAAAAGTCCTTCTGTTTGCCCGAAAACTGCGCCTATAACATCGGGTTTTTCAACTACTCCATCAATTTCAAATCTAGCATGTATAACGTACTTTATAGTAAATGTTTGGGATGTTCCCGTAAATATGCACCTTTTTAATTTTTTGTAAGTTTTATTTTTTGTTAATCAAAGCGAGTTTTCCCGCTCTGATGTGATTATTACTACGATTATTATTACTTTAAACCAGTTAGTAGTATAGTTATGTTATAATACTTTGTGGTGTCTAAATCAGACAAACGGGGTAAAATTTAACTTATAAGCAAGCAAAAATTGTTAACTGAAACCAAAAACAGTAATAAAATTGCATAGTAAGTAAGCGGCTGCTTTCTAATTTATTGTTTCTTAGCGCGCTTTTGCTTGACCCATACTTTTTTAATCCCTTAAAAGAGTGTAATTCACACATAATTTAGGCAGTTCTTTTTTTTTAACCATATGCTACTTGTCATGTTTTTATTTAATCATGATGGCGTTTTTCAAGCCTTTGAAATGTGGGTCGCCAGTGACTATTTTTGCTTCCAGCTTATTTGCAGCAGCCACTATAAATGCGTCAGCGATGCCAAAATCCTTGCTGATTTGTTGCATCTTAGCGTGGATAAGGCTTATGGTTTAGTTGTAGCCACAAATATCTCGCTGGGGCTGGTACGCGCCGCTTTGGCACCGTTTTAAGTTTAAATAGTTGAAACGTGAGTATCCTACTTATGCTTCAACTATTCGTCAACAGGCAACAAGAACTTCGCTTCTTAGATGAACACTACAAAACAAAAGCAGCCGAACTAGTTGTCCTATACGGTAGGAGAAGAGTTGGAAAAACCGAATTCACTCTACAATTCTCAAAAAATAAACCCCATATTTACTTTCTCGCTGATCAGCGCCCTGAAACAGAACTAATCCACGAACTAAAACAGCGAATGAGCCTCTACCTCCAAAACGAAAGCTTCGCCAAACTCGCCGTCAAAGACTGGGTTGAACTCTTTGACGAATTCGCAAAATGGAACAAAACCACCCGCACCATCATAATAATTGACGAATTTCCCGCCCTCATAGAAGCCAACCATGCAGTGCCATCTATCTTCCAAAAAATCTGGGACCAAAACCTAAAAAACACGTCCACCATGCTCATCCTACTCGGCTCATCCATAGCAATGATGGAAACTGAAGTGCTAAATTACAAAAGCCCCCTCTACGGCAGAAGAACCGCCCAATGGAAACTTGAACCCCTCAAAATACACCACCTAAGACCCTTCTTCCCACAATATAACTTTGAAACATTAGTACATGTCTACGCCTGCCTAGGCGGCGTGCCTGCATACCTGCAAAAGTTCAATCCCGAAAACAGTTTTTGGCAGAATGTGCAACAAAAAATTTTAACCAAAGGCGAATTCCTATACGAAGAAGCCGAATTTCTCCTTCGCGAAGAGCTCCGAGAACCACGTAACTACTCCATAATCCTAAAAGCAATCGCCCAAGAAGCCCAAACCTACGGCGAAATCCTCAACAAAACCAGCGTAGATAAAAGTATGCTCTCAAAATACGCAAGCGTTCTAGAAGATTTGGGCTTCATTAAAAGAACTTACCCCATAGGCATAACGCCTAAACCACGAAAAAGCCAATACGCTATAGCAGACTACTACCTGAACTTCTGGTTCAAATACGTTTTCCCAAACAAAACTGAACTTGAAGCCGGAAACAGCGAAAACGTTCTAAACAAAATCAAACAAGACTACAACATCTACTTAGGTCACGCGTTTGAGCAAATCGCAATTGAACTCTTAACTGAAAAGAAAATTAACCAAACGCTACCCTTTAACTTCAACGCTATAGGGAAATGGTGGTTCAAAAACATCGAGATAGACTTGGTTGCACTTGACGAGGAAAACCACGTTGCAACATTTATCGAAGCAAAATGGAGTAACCTTAACGCAGTAGATTGTAAAAGAACCCTCCAAGACCTAAAAGCTAAAGCGCAGAACTTCAGATGGGACCGCAAAAAAGAAAACTATGCAATCATCGCAAAGCACATCACTGACAAAGAGCAACTAACCAATCAAGGCCATTTAGTATTCGACCTCGAAGACTTCAAACCAACACTACCATAAGACAACAGTTAAGACGGTTTACACGTTTGTTTGTGTCCACATCCGCCTGACATTTATGTTCTGCAGAATAGTTAAGCAGTATTAGGAATGTTGTATAATGCCCTTCTTTTAGTATTCGGTGTCGGAGTATTTTTGAAATTCATAAACGTTTTAAATGCTCATAGCAAACTTAACAACGTTGGGGGTTGAACTGAAGTTTACATAAACTTCAAACTTAACGTGCAATTATTCTTTGAGAATTTGGAAATCAACCAGCACTTTATGGTCCAAAGTCGCCATGTATCAAAGCGTAACTAAAACTTCCAAATAAGCTCTATAAAATTAAAGGTAAGGAAAAAAATGGCTTCTGACGAAAAAGATAGCGTTAAAATCAAAAAGGTGCATGAGGTCCTATTGGAAAGCGGAAACTCCAAGGAAAGCATCAAAGAGGCTGAAGAAAAATATGAGTTGTTATTTAATACAATCCCTAGCGGTGTAGCTGTTTATAAAGCAGTTGATTGTGGGGAAGATTTTGTTTTTGTAGATTTTAATCAGACTGCCGAAAGAATTGAAGGCGTATCCAAAAGTGATCTTATTGGAAAACGAGTAACCGAGGTTTTTCCAGGTGTTAAAAAGTTAGGTTTACTCAGCGTTTTTCAGCGGGTTTACCGTACAGGCCAGAGAGAATTCTTGCCAAGTGGAATATACTTGGATCAGCGTATTCTAAGTTGGAGAGAAAACTGGGTCTACAAGCTTCCAAGCGGCAACGTAGTGGCTGTTTATAACGATGTAACAGAGCGTAAAAAAGCTGAGGAAGCTTTGCGAGAAAGCGAAGAGAAATTCCGTACTATTGCTAATTCTACAAAAGACGCATTAGTTGTAGTAGATAATTATGGTAAAGTAGTTTTGTGGAATCCTGCTGCTGAAAAAATCTTTGGTAACAAAAAAATTGAGGTTCTTGGAAGAGATGTTACAGAATTACTTATGGCTGCATTAACACGAGAAGAAGATAAAAAAATAGTTAAGGCTGGATTTGATGGTTTTACTGAAACTGGAAAAGGAGTCTTGGTTGGTAAAACTATTGAGTTGGTGGCTAAAAGAAAAAACGGAGTCAAATTTCCATTCAAGCTCTCTGTAACGGCAATGCATTTGAACGATAAGTGGTATGCAGTCGCCTTAGCTAGAGATATAACTGAGCAAAAACAGCTTTGGAAAAAAGTTGAGACGTATTCCAAGGGTTTAGAATTAACAGTTGAGGCGCGAACCCGTGAATTGCGACAAACCCATGAGCGTTTGTTAAAAGTTGAGCGATTGGCCACAATCGGTGAGTTGGCTGGCATGGTTGGTCATGATTTGCGTAATCCTTTGACAAGTATTAAGACAGCAGCTTACTATTTACGGGTGAATCAAGACCCCAATTTGAATGTTGCAACCAAAAAGATGCTCACAATAATTGACGATGCTATTGCGCATGCAGACAAAATAATAGGTGACCTGCAAGAGTATGCACGAGAAATACGTTTGGATCGTGTCCCTTGTTCTGTTCAGTCGATTCTGCGAGAAGCTTTGTTCTATGTAGAAATTCCAGTTAATGTCAAAATAGTTGATGCCTCATTGGAAGACATTGAGGTTAATGTTGATAGGGTCAAAATGGAAAGGGTATTTATCAATTTAATTAAGAATGCTGTTGATGCGATGCCTAATGGTGGGATACTGCAGGTTGGCAGTAAGAGAGTTAATGGTACTGTGGAAATCTCTTTTGCAGATACAGGCACGGGGATATCTAAAGACTTATTGAACAAACTTTTTTCGCCCTTGTTTACTACTAAAGCTAAAGGTATGGGTTTTGGATTAGCAATCTGTAAACGTGTAGCGGAAGCGCATCAAGGTAAAATCAGCGTTCAAAGTGTTGAGGGTAAAGGGACAACCTTCACATTAACGCTTCCAGTAGAGGATGAGCCGGAAAAAATATTTGTAAATCAGCCAGAAACCCTTAGCTGCATAACAAACTTTCCTGCCTAATAAGAAGAACATATGGGTTGCTCTTCAACATGAAACTGAATAAGGATTCAAATATTTCATTCTAAGATGATGTGGATTAATAAGTGGGGAAATACTACTTTTACCACCGTGATGTTGTGTGACATCTGAACTTAAAGCAATAAAAATCAGCAAAGAAACCTACGCTGAATTAAGCGCGATCGCAGGCGAATTACAAGTAAAAAGGAAAAAACCCGTATCAATAGACGAAGCCATGAAGTACCTAATACGTCGAAGCAAAAAAGGCAAAAAGATTTCCGATTTAGCAGGATCATGGATTATGAGTGACTCTGAAGCAGAAGAAGTTAAATCTTCAATTGCAAAGGCTTGGGAAACATGGAAACCGTAAAAACGATAGTTGATACTGACCTTTTAATTGACCTGCTGAGAAATCAGAAACAGGCAGCAGTGTTCATTGCTGGGATAGAGGAAAAAAATTATGTTTTAATGACTACTGCAATTAACCTCTTTGAACTCCATTATGGAGCGCATAAATCCCAAGAAAGTGAAAAAAATCTTCAAGCAATCAACCTGCTCTCCAGAAGATTGTCTATTCTTCCATTAACATCAAAAGCTGCGCAGAAAGCAGGCCACATATATGCACAATTAGAGCGTCAAGGGCAACCGATTGGCCTTAGAGACACTTTAATTGCAGCTATAGCCCTAACTCGGGAATGTAGCATCGCTACACGCAACCAAGCGCACTTCAACCGAATTTCTGATATAGCAATCATAAC
>CAZXGX010000033.1:0-17707 GCA_964640475.1 uncultured Candidatus Bathyarchaeia archaeon | reverse complement strand
TGTTGCAATAAGGCAAAATGGGCTCATCGTCTAGTACGGATTATGACACCAGCCTGCGGAGCTGGAGGTCCTGGGTTCAAATCCCAGTGGGCCCGCCACTACCATTTTAACCAGGTTATTTTCAGGCGATACCATGGGAACCATAAAGCTTGACGACTCTTTGCTAACACAATTCAAGCGCCCAACAGGCGAACAAGGCAGAGCTATTGCCGTAAGAATGAATAAAGAGCATGACCTACTAACGAGTTGGGGTCTAAGTCACGTTAAAATCCAACCAGACTTCGTTATTTTAGATGTTGGCTGTGGAGGCGGTAAAACAATTGGCAAGCTAGGGAATCTTGCCTTTCAGGGTACAATTTTTGGTATTGATTATTCCAAAGACATGGTTGATTTTTCCAAAAAAGAGAACCACCCGTTTGTATCAGAAGGTCGTATTAATCTCCTTCAAGGTTCAGTCAATCAGCTGAGTTTTCCCAACGATTTCTTTGATTTAGTTACCGCGATTGAAACTTATTATTTCTGGCCCAACCTCCCTAAAGCTTTCCACGAGATAAAACGGGTGCTTGGACAAAGCGGAAAACTGTTAATCATTAGTGAAATGATTAAAGACGGCAAATATGAAGTTGAACACGCTGAAATAATTTCAAAAACCAATATCAAACTCTGCTCATTACAAGAACTACAATGTATGCTTGAAGATCAAGGATTTAGGGTAAAAATTTTCAGGAAACCTGGCTCTGTTTGGAATTGCATTGTAGCTCAAAAGTAGTTTTAGCTTTTTTACGGTTTCTTTTTTGTTGTACTTTATTTGAAAGCTTGTAAAGAAAAACGCTTATTATGACTGCAAACGCTGGAAACGCTGGCAGAATATACCAATAAAGTTTTGTTTGCGCAAACGTAAAAAGCCCCAGCACCGTAACTATCCATGATAGCAAGAGGGTATCGTTTTTTGAGTGTTTTGTAATAGCGTAGAAGGCGCATAGTCCAATACTGACTGGTAACAATGCTATCCATATCGGATTTTCGCTGGTCACTAGATATGTTAGGTAATAGAAGACTCCGCCGTTATGACCCTCAATCGGTATGATTGCTCGGGCTAAGCCGCTGTACATAAAGTACCAGTCGTTGAAGAGTGAGCCATACTGTAGCATCATATAGATTGCCCAAGGAAGAAAAATCAACAAGCCAACACCTAAGAACAATGCAAAGCGTTTAGAAAATAGGAATCTGAGGCTTTTCTTGGTTACCAGGAAATAAAAAATAATAATTAGGGGTAGCACAAAACCTTGAATCTGTTTAGTCATTAGTGCAAGACCAAAAAATGCACCGCTTAATGCTGTATACTGGTTAGGGTTCTCACTTTTTTCGCTTACAAGTATGAAGTATATTCCTGCTGTAATGAAGAAAACGAATGCGACGTCGATCATAGCGTGTCTTGTAAACACGAAAAACGTTGTAAAAGTGCCCAACACTATTGCCGAGATGAATCCTACTTTTTGGTTGTAAAGCATTTTTCCAAGATAAAAAACTGTAACTAGGCTTAGAATACCAAAGATCGGGCTTACTATTCTTGTTGAGAAATTGCTGGCGCCAAAGAGCTGATATGAAATTGAGATAAGCCACATGAATAGGGGTGGTTTGGCAATCCAAAAATTATTTTCCCCAAAACCCCATGGAGTCCAATAGTCTCCTGTTTTATACATGTGAAAAGCCCATTGTGAATAGACTTTCTCGTCAGCAGCCCATAAGGGTCCATTACCTAGAAAGATAAAGAACACTATCGAGAACGCTAAAATTCCTAGAACATAGACTGCGTCTTTATGTGTTGAAATCCAAGACTGAGGCAATGTTTTGTTGTTTAGAGGTGTGCTTGGTTTTTCTTTTCGGTTTTTTTTTACAACGAGTATAAACGCTGAAACTGTCCCAGCGATTATTACGCAAGCTGTTACGTCAAAGGCGATTGTGTTAACATTTAGGGTGTTGTTGTCCTGATTTGTTACGTTTCCAATGGTTGAATCGCATAATGTGAAAGCGTAAATGGAGTGATCGTCTGAACCGACATAAAGTGTGCCGTTTACAACTGTTGGTGTAGACTCAATGATGTTGCCAGTCTCGTAACGCCATTTCCTTTCTCCAGTGAAAGCATCAAAACAGTAAATACCTTGGTCATTAGAACCCACAAACACATTGCCACCAGCTACTGTGGGCGAGGCTGTAATCCAGTATTTTGTTGGACTTTGCCAGATTTTTTCGCCACTTGCTGCATCAAGGCAGTATAGATTGTTATCATAGGAACCAAAGTAAACATGTCCATAAGCTATAGCTGGCGATGAATCAATTTGTCCTTCTGTTTGATATCGCCAGATTTCTGCTCCGTTAGTTGTGTTTAAGCATATAACATAGCCGTCAATTGAGCCTACAACCACATTACTATTGTAAACGCTTGGTGAAGATAGTACGCTGCTAGTTTGAATATGCCACAGTTCTTTGCCATCAGTAGCATTAACAGCCCAGAGATAATAATCATCACACCCAAAAAACACTACGCCACCAGAAACAGCAGGCGATGTAAAAATGCGATATGAAGTTGGAAACTTCCATAGTACATCACCATTTGTCATGTTTAAGCAATAAAGGTCATGGCTTCCAGAACCAATATAGATGCATCCATCCGCAAGAGCAGGCGAAGAACGAACAGGTCCTCCGATGAAAGTTCTCCAAAGCGGAAACCCATTAGTGATGTTTATCCAATAGACGTAGCCATCATCGGTACCGACGTAAACATATTTCTCGTCAATAGCTGGAGAAGACCAGACTTCTGCTTGGAACGCAAGTTGCCAAATGGCTTCTCCAGTTGAAGCGTTCAAACAGTAAACTTGAGTATCACGGCATCCAACCACAAGCAAACCGTTTGCTACTGCTGGAGACGATTGGACGCCCCTGTCTGTTTTATGTGTCCATTGGAGCTTAGCTGAATCAAATGATTGGTTGCCTATTGCTGTTCCACTGTGTGCTGGGTCATGTCGGAACATTACCCAACTATCAGCATCAGAACTAGCGCTTGCACCTAAAGCAGTCGATAGAACACAGGTTTGTATTAGAACAAACAAAGCCAGTGTTAGTACCAATTTATGTCTATTCATCGCTAACCGTGAACATTCACTGTAAAATTTTCTATATTAAGACTATTCAACTTTAAGGACAACTGTGCTTAAGCTCCACTTGAGCAAGACTAAAAATTTTACCGAGGTTTTCTCTTTTAAATAAGGGGTTTAAAATTTTGTAAGCGTTATAAGCTTACCAATTTTACTTTAGTTCATGATGGAAGCATGTGGCTGCTCCAGTGTGGCACACATTACCTTTCTGTTCAACCACGTACAATAATGCGTCGTAGTCGCAATCTGTGGATACAGAAACTATTTTTTGAGTGTGTCCAGAGGTTTCGCCTTTAATCCAGATCTCACTTCGAGAACGGCTCCAGTAAGTGGCTTTTCCAGTTTTAAGGGTAAGATCTAATGCTTCCTTGTTTGCGTATGCTAGCATAAGAATCGCTTTTGTCTTTGCATCTTGAACTATCACTGGAATTAAACCGTTACCTTTAGTGTAATCTAGTTTTGCGAGTAACTCTTTGGTTGTTGTCATTGTCGAATAGTCACCCCCGCTTTGCGCAAGTAGTCTTTTATGACTGGTACAGGGTACTTTTTGTAGTGAAATACAGAGGCTGCTAACGCTGCATCTGCTTTTCCAGTAGTAAATACGTCCACGAAGTGTTGAGGGACTCCAGCGCCTCCACTTGCGATGACTGGAACATGAACACGCTCAGATATTGCACGAGTTAACTCTATATCGAAACCGGTTTCTGTGCCATCCTTATCCATTGAAGTGACAAGAAATTCGCCTGCGCCGAGCTTCTCGGCTTCAAGTGCCCATGCGATTGCGTCAATGCCTGTAGGTTTTCTACCGCCATAAGTGTTAACCTCAAACCACACATTACCCTGAGATGTTTCAACCATGATTTTACCCTTGCTAGGAGTCTGGTTCCGTTTAGCGTCAATTGCGACAACGACGCATTGCTGGCCAAAAACATCCGCCAAATCGGTTATGACTTTAGGTTTTTCAACCGCTGCTGTGTTAACAGAAACCTTGTCAGCTCCACTGCAAAGAATCATTCGTGCGTCTGAAACATTGCGGATGCCACCTCCAACAGTGAACGGGATGCTGATGGCTTTTGCGACGCCTTCAACCACGCCGCGAAGAATGTCTCTTTTTTCTGAAGAAGCAGTGATGTCTAGAAAAACCAGTTCGTCTGCGCCTTCATCTGAGTAACGTCTCGCCATCTCGACTGGGTCGCCAGCGTGTTTAAGCTGCAAGAAGTTTATGCCTTTAACTACTTTTCCATGATCAACATCAAGACATGGCACAATACGTTTTGCTAGTGGCATTTTTTAGGCTCCTATTTTTTCTATGGCTTCCTTTAAAGTAAATTTACCCTCATAGAGCGCCTTGCCAATTACTGCGCCTTCCACGCCTGTGCGTTTAAGCTCTGCAAGATCATCTATACTCCCGATTCCGCCTGCAGCAATTATTTTTGCACCTGACTGCACTGCTTCACTTAAAGCTTCAATGTCTGGGCCACTAAGCATGCCATCTTGAGAAATTGAGGTTATAAGGAACCGTTTAACTCCGATTTCAATGAATTTTTCTAGTGCAAATTCAACAGTAATTTCTGTTGCTGTTTGCCAACCTTCAACCATGACCCAACCATTCCTGTTATCTAAAGCAACAACAACGGATTCTGGACCAAACTTTTCCTGAATTCTATTTATCACTGATGGATCGCTGAAAGATAATGACCCCAACATAACTTGACTAATTCCCGTCTGAAATAATTGCTCTGCAATCTCATAGCTACGGATTCCGCCACCAACCTGAATTGGCAAGGAAATGTTTTCAGCTATTTTTTTTATCAATTCACGATTATTACCCTTGTTAAAAGCAGCATCTAAATCGATTATGTGCAATCTGCCCGCTCCTTCATCGCGCCACCGCTTGGCTGTTTCTATTGGTCCACCGAATTGGTCGTAGACTTTAGCGGTTTTTAACTCACCGCGAGTTAAGCGCACAATCTTACTATTCATTAAGTCTATTGCTGGAATTAACTGCATTTTTATCACCTTTTTACTATCCTAGCGAAATTGCCTAATATTTTAAGGCCAATATCGCCTGATTTTTCTGGGTGGAACTGTGTACCATAGATATTTCCACTTGATATTGCCGAGGTAAACGTTGATCCATACTCTGTTGTTGCTGAAACGATTGCCCTGTCAGATGGAACAGGGTAAAGTGAGTGCACGAAATAAACAAATGAGTCTTCGGCGATACCGTTGAAAAGCTCATCTTGCTTAACGAAGTTAAGTGTGTTCCAACCCATATGAGGCACTTTTAATTTTCCCTGTAATCGTAAACATTTACCTTTGAAGAATGCTAAGCCATTTCCTGGGCCTTCCTCGCTTTCCTCAAAGAACAATTGTAGCCCTAAGCAGATGCCAATAAGCGGAGTGCCCGCTTCAACTTTTCTTTGAAGAGTCTCTCTAACGGCGCCAAGTTTTGTTGCAGCAGCACTAAAGTTGCCCACTCCTGGCAAGGCTATCGCGTCAGCTTCCGCTAACTCCTTATTTGAAGTGCCAATTGATACTTCTAACCCTGCTTTTTCTAAGGCGCATTTTAGGCTGAGCAGGTTGCCGACGCCATAGTCGAAGATTACTGCTTTGGGCATCAGATAACTCCTTTAGAGCTTGGTACACCTTTACGTCTTGGATCAATGTTTACAGCTTGTCTTAATGAAAGTGCTAGGGCTTTGGTTGCAGCTTCTGTTTTGTGGTGATCATTGCTGCCGTATTCAACAAACATGTGCACGTTTGCCTGTAATGATTGGGTTAAGGACTCAAAGAAGTGCACTATGTCTTCAGTTGGCATGTCTTCTACTTTTTTGCCTCTGAGTTTAAGGTCGATTTTGAAGTATGGTCGTTTAACTAGGTCAACGGCTGCAAATGCAAGTGAGCAATCCATTGGGGCAGCAGCATTTCCGAAACGTGTAATGCCCTCTCTTGAGCCTAAGGCTTTGTTTAATGCCTCACCCAAGCCTATCGCTAAGTCTTCAATAGAGTGGTGTACTAGGTCACCTTTCACGGATGCTTCTATGTCGATTAAGCTGTGTGTAGAAAGTGATGTTATCATGTGGTCAAGAAAAGCAACGCTAGTGTTGACAGTAACTTTTCCTTCGCCGTCAAGGTTAATTTTTGCTTTAACTTCGGTTTCTTTTGTTTTACGGTAAACTTCTCCAGTGCGCATCTTTTATTCTCCTGAAATTTGTTTTAATGCCTCTATTAGTTTAGCGTTCATTTCTGGCAAGCCAACGGTCACTCGGAAGCAGTTGTCATATTGAAGCAATTTGCCCCATTTCTTAAGCATAATGCCCCGCTTGAGCAGTTTCTCATAGACATCGTCAGCAGACTTCTTAGTGTTCATTAGTATGAAATCCGCTTGCGAATCGAAGGCTTGCACGCCCTCTATTTGGTTGAGTTCCCTTATGAGTTTTCCCCGTTCTGTTTTCAAAGCTGCAACCGCTGTCCGCATGATATCCATGTTATCCAGCATTTTTATGCCCATGCGTATTGTGAAGCCACTTACAGGATATGGCAACGGAGCTTTTTCAGTCAGTATTTTAGCGAGTTCAGGGTTCGCAACTGCGTAACCTAGACGCAACATTGCTAATCCGAAGGCTTTGGAGAATGTTCGTAGAATAATCATGTTTGGGAACTCGCGGATTCTTGGCACAAACGAGTAGTCGGCGAATTCGCCATACGCTTCGTCTAAGATGACAATTCCAGGGAAAGCTTTGACTAAGGTTTCGACGTCTTGGGGTTTCATTTGGTTAGCTGTAGGATTGTTAGGTGAACATAGGTATAGCAAACGTGTTTTATCTGAAAACTTAGACAGCATACCTTGAACGTCTATTTGAAAGTCATTTTTTAGCGGTACTGTGATGTATTCGCCTTCTTGCCGCTTTACGCAAAGGCGTGGAATAGCAAACGTTGGTGTAAACGAGATAGCAAGGTCGCCTTTTTCTACAAAGAGGCGAATCATACGATCAAGTAACTCGTCACCCGCATTGCCAATTGTTAGGTAATCCTTTGGAACACCGATATAGCTAGTAAGTCTCTCGCGTAGTTTGACTTCTTCATCCTCAGGATACATTCGTAAATCGATTTCGTCAGCTAACTCCTTCATCAAAGTTGACTGCTTGGCGCGATCTACGAAAAGGTTTTCGTTGAAGTTCAGCTTGACTATTCCTGATGTGCCGACGCCGATTTGCTTTGCTAATGATTCAGGCGTAACCCCTGCCGAGTAGCAGTCTATTGCTTGGAGCTTGGTGATTTTCTTGTCAATCCATTTTCTGTATGATGCGCTCATTATTCGAACCTCGCAGCTATTGCTTTGTAATGATTTGGGAGGTTCTCTGCATCTGTCATAACTTTAACGTTGGCTTTCACTTTTTCCAATCCTGCTTTGGTGCATTCAGCTATGCTTACTCGGCGCATGTAGTCAATTACGGATAAACCTGAGAATGCCTGTGCAAAGCCGCCTGTGGGCAAGACGTGGTTGGTTCCGCTTGCGTAATCACTTAGTGGGACTGGGCTGTATGGGCCAATAAGGATTAAGCCTGCGACAAGCTTCTCGGCAATCTCTTTAGGGTTGGCGGTTATGACTTCTAAGTGTTCTGCCGCAAACTGATTCGTTAGTTTTATTGCTTCATCTATGCTGTTGCTTATAATGATGAATCCGTATTTTTCAAGGGATTCTGTAACTTTTTCGCCTCTTGGAGCCACGGTTGCAAGTTTGGAGAGTTGTTTTTGAACATCAGATGCTATTTTTTCTGAGGTGGTTATGAGGCCAGCAACGCTGTCTCCTCCATGTTCAGCCTGCGAAATCATGTCATAGGCAATAAGCCGTGCGTCTGCTGTTTCATCTGCCAAGATTAGAACTTCGCTTGGTCCAGCCGGCATGTCAATGGCAACGTCAGTTGAAACAAGCACTTTAGCCATAGTAACGTACTTGCTTCCTGGACCAACAATCTTACGAACTGGTGCTATGTTTTCTGTGCCATAAGCTAAAGCAGCTACCGCTTGGGCGCCTCCTACTTTGTAAACTTCATCTACATCACAAATGTCTGAAGCAACAAGAACAAGAGGGTTCACTTTACCTTCAGCGTTTGATGGTGAACATACAACAACGCGTGGTACACCAGCTATTTTGGCTGGAACTGCCGTCATTACCACAGTGCTTGGATACGCTGCTTGACCTCCAGGAACATAGCAACCAACGCTGTCAAGTGGGCGCAGAACAGTGCGAACGGTAACTCCTTCACTTGAGGTTTTAACTTCAGTTTGGTTTAGTAGTTGTTTCTGGAATGTAGCAACTTTTTCTTTCATGAATTTAAGTGCGGCAACCTGTTCAGAACTAACCAACTTGTAGGCTTCTTTGAATTCTTGTGCTGATGCCTTGAGAGTTTTAGGCGTTAATTTTGCCTTATCAAATTTTTCTGCGAATTCGATTAAGGCTTTGTCGCCGTTTTCTCTTACTTGACTGATTATGCCTTTAACGTTGGTTTCAAGTTGTTCTGTAGCTTTTTTGTCTACCTGTTGCCTTTTGTACCAGTTGGGTGGTAGGTTTTTGGTTTGCCAAACGTTTATTTTGGTTCGCACTTGCATTGATTTTCCTCTCGCTTGCTTATCTCATCAAGCGCTAACACTTGCCGTGGCTCATAAACGACTAAGCCTTGAGCGATTTTACGGATTTTCGGTAGCAACTCGATTAAACATTCTTTTTCGATCACCGTGTTTACGCTAACCCAAGTGTCATCTGCCAATGGCGATATAGTTGGGTTTTTAAGAGCTGGCAATTCAGTGAGCAACTTATTCAGGTTCGCCTTCTTGACGTTAACAAATATATGAATCCTCTTTGAACCATCAACGACGCCTTTAAGTAATGCAACTATGTCGTAAATTTTTTCTCTTTTCTCTGGGTCCTCTAGGGCTTTCTTGTTTGCAATAAGCGTGGCTGCTGATCTCAGGACTGTGTCTACGATTTTTAGATTATTTGCTTCTATGGTTGTTCCTGTTTCGGTTACGTCCATTATGCAATCAGAGTTTTCTGGGGGTTTTGCTTCGGTTGCGCCGAAAGATAGAAAGATTTTGGCTTTAGAATTATCGCCTTTTTTCCACCAAGGGGTCACAAGCATAGGATCTGAGTTACCGAAGCGTTTTTTGTAGTTAGGTTGGCTTTTGAGGTATTCTGAGGCAATGTTTAGGTATTCTGTGCTGACTCGGAAGTTCTTGCCTTGTGCCCAAATGTACTCCATATAATCATTCATATTGTTCTGGCTGACATCTTTAGGAACGGCAATTACTAGTCTGATTTTTCCGTATTCTAGGTTCTGCAGGATTTCTACGTCTGCACGGTTTTCTTTAACCCAATCTTCTCCTGTAATGCCTATGTCTTGTAGGCCTTCGCTGACAAAAACTGGGATTTCTTGTGGTCGAAGGACTTTCATTTCTATTTGTGGGTCATTTATTGTTGGTCGGTATGTGCGTTCTGTTGTGCCTATTTTGAATCCTGATTTAGAGAAGAATTCTGTTGTTGCTTTTTCTAGGGAACCTTTCGGTATTGCGAATTTTATTTTATCCATAATTTTTCACTTTTAAAATTTTTAGGGAGTATCCTAATGTTTTTTTGTTGTGATAAAACAGTTCTTTGAAGGGTTGCGCCTAATAACAAATAGATAGTCGATTCTCTACTTATTCGAGTTTGTCTGTTTTTAGATCGAATGAAGGCAATCGCCTTGTATGAACGCAATCCCTCATCATATATCACTGAAAGTCACCTAATTTGCCTTCTAACTAATAAACCTGTTTCTGAATATTTAGTTATTGAAAAATAAGTTAAGGCGAAATTGGGATAAAATCTTTTATTTCAAAAACCAATGGCGGCATAGAGTTTTTAGTTTCTAATTTTATTCCAAATAATCCTTCTAGCATGCCTTCCCAAATCTTAGAGTCATTGATGAAGGGCGTTTTTAAAAGTAGATATTTATCTTTTAAGTAAAAGTCGCCGAATCCTTGAACTCTTAGTCTCTTGAAGACTGCTTCCCACTTGTCTTGTTTGCTTGCGTCTATTCCTAAAGTGGTTTCCATTGAAACCTTCAGTGCCTCTCCCATTTGTTTTCCTATCTGGCGCCATTTTTCTTTTGGGGTTTCTTGGATTAGTATGTTTATTAATTCTACGTTGACAAAGGCGATTCTGCTTATTCCGCAGTAATATTCTCCTGGGAAACGCCAGTCATAAATCATCATGCTTCTGTAAACGTCAAGCATTTTAGAAATTAACGGCTTGATTCCGGGTTCTTTTCCTTCCCTGATTAGGGAATCAATGAAGTCTCTTTCATCCTTTTCAAGGATGATTGTTGTTCTTTTAGCTTCTTCGTTGTGTGGCTCGGTCATTTCGTCGAGTCTTTTCTTGCTTGACTGCATACCAAATATTACTTAAGTCATATCTAATATGCTTTTCGCATTTGAGATATATTATAAATGTATACTTTCCAATAAGCAAAGAATACTTAATAAAATACGCTTTGCCTTAAGAAACCGCCGATGAAGAATCTAAAAAGCTGATTTGATGATGCACCCTAGGGTATCTGAGGCAAAAAGGAAAGTTTAGGTTATTACCTTCTTCTTGGCCAAATATACGATCATTAAGATGCCAACAACTAAGAGCACTATTCCAATTACTATTGAAGCAATATAATCTAAACCAAGAACATTCGATAAAATGTACGGAATATACGTTGGTCCTGTAAAGATCAATAAAGCGCCAATTAATACTAGGAAAACTCGCATAAACTTTGACTCTATCATATTTTCTGTCATCTGAACACCGACACTATTTACTGTTCTCTGGTGCATTGTTTTCTCTTAATCCTTCTTTTATCTCTTTTCCTAAGGCCTTCATCAAGAACTTGAAAACCAGAAAACCTGCACCTCTATCAGCCTTAAAACCCATAGTTGTTCCCAGTAAACACACTCCGTCAAGCTTACGTTCCTTTGCTAACGCCAAGGTTAAACCTGTACCTCCGACGATTCTGCCTTTACTGTATATTACTCCACCTTTCTCCATAAATTCAGCTGCTAACCGATTTGATGTTGCTGCAATATACACTTGGGTTTTATCTTCCGTAATCGGAACGCCACCCATGGTAACAATAAATTTGCAGCCTAAGGATTCAGCGAAATTTAAAACCTCCTCACAAACACCATAATGCGCTACTACATCGTCAAATGAAGGCTGAATTTCCCCACTCATGATTATCAGGTTATTTTTCTCCATGGGCGCATAGTAGAAGTCGTATTTTGGCAAGTGCGCTATTCCTTTAGATGTAATCGAGATATAATCTGGAAAAGATGGTGAGTACAATTCTGCAAAAGGCTTTGCCTCAAAAAATTTTACAAGCAAATGTGCTGCGATTCTGCCAACGTTTCCGAAGCCTGGAAGTCCCTGAACAAGAATTGGATTTTCTAACGGCGGATTTGAAAGCTTACGTAAGTAGGGTTTGTCCATGAGTTACTGCCTTGCAAAGGATATATTTTCGATACTAAAATGCTTTTGCCGATATTATAAAAGAAACTATTAATATCTGACAACCAAAGAATATAGACTGCAAACATGTAATTATGTTTGGCAATTGCAGCGGGGTGGGGTAGCCAGGATTAACCCGCTGGGCTCATAACGGCACAATTGTGCTGTGAGATACCCAGAGATCAGTAGTTCAAATCTACTCCCCGCTACCAACAAATTCTAAAAAACTTCTATCAAGCGTTCTTCCCATGGTTCACGCTATTTATCAGTAGATCAAAAAAGGACGGCTTTTTCATTTTTTCGGTCTGTACAAAAAATGCTAATTGCACACCAAAACAGGCTTAAAACCACAATGCAACAACAAAAAGCAGCTTCTAACTCAAACAAACCTCTAAGAGGATAAAAAACGCGTACACATATAACGAAAAGTCCTTAAAAAAACATCCTCTAGGAAACTTATGCTAAGTTGCACAACCAGCATGCAAACTGCTGCATCTGCTGATAAGAAAATACAACATGAAGCACAAAGCGTTGGTTGTGTTGTGCACAATTTCGGCTTTTCCCGCACAAAGAGAAGAAGAAAATACCAACATACTTTGGTTCAACACGTTTTTTTGGCATGTAACGTTTACAGATTTGCAAGAGATTAAAACAGCACCACACACATAAAGAAAAAACTGAGCAACAAAAAAAGTTTTGATCTACTGTTATAGAAGGGGGTTATGCCTCCGAGAGCAAGAGTTCCTGCTTTGTTAAGGTTTTATTAGGTAATGGTTTAAAGTCTGTTAATGCGAATGCTATTTGATGTCACGCTACTTTGCATTACCCATAGTTACAAGGTTTTGGACACCTAAAGACGACTATTTGTCTTGCATTGTTGAAGCTGTTGCTGGCAAGGTAGAAGATGGCGATTTTGTGGTTGTTTCCGAAAAAGCAATTTCAACAGCACTTGGCAATATAATTGATGAAAACAAAATTAAACCTAACAATAACGCTCGGTTTCTAGCACGTTTTTGGTTACGCTTTGTTTGGGGTTACCCTTTGGGGATTCTATGCCATTTTGGTCCACGACTACTTAATAGACTAAGACAGTACCCGCTAGACTCTGGAAGTAAACATAAGCAGGTCGCTTTAGAATATGCGGGTTTTTCTCAAGCGTTAATGTTTGGTTCTGAAGGAGCAATTGACGGCTCCAATCTACCGTACTCCTTCGTCAGTTTACCCCTAAAAGATGCTTCAAAACTGGTGTGTCAAATTCGTCAAGAAATCCTCCAGAAACTTGGCAAGAAGACCTGTGTTATTATTGTTGACACAGATAAAACCTACAAGATCCGCAACTTCTATTTTACTCCAAGACCAAACCCGCTGTGGGGCATTCACTCTTTTGGCGCAACAGCAACTTACGTTGCGGCTAAGGCTTTGAGGCTTAAAAAAAGCTCTACTCCCCTTGCTGTGAATGGTTGCAGGCTTGAAGCAGCTGAAGCGTTAAAAATAGCCAACATTGCTGACCATGCGCGGGGTTCTGGTTCTGGCGCAACGGTATGGGATATGGCGTCTAGATTTAAGGTTGAAGTTGATGGTGTAAGTTGGAAGATGCTTAACGCAATTAAGCATAAACCAATTGTTATTGTTAGAAGACATCACTAATGGCAGGTAAAGATATAAGAATAATTAGAAAAGTTTACAATCTTGTTGATAGATTGGTTTTTTGAGTAGTAACACATAAAAATGAGACACTAAACTTTATGGAAAAAAGACCGGGATTACAATGGAAGAAGCAATACAGAAATTAGATGCATTCTTTAACCCTCGCTCAGTAGCAGTCATTGGCGCAACAAAAAAAGCCGGAAAAGCAGGTCACGTTATATTCAAAAACTTTTCCACCAACAAGCTACGAGGCGTCTTTAAAGGCGAACTTTATCCAGTTAACCCAAAAGAGGATTCCATTTTAGGTTTCCAATGTTACGAAAAACTAAGCAGCATCCCAGGCGATGTTGACTTAATTGTTGTGATTGTTCCATCAATAGCCGTTCCAGGCGTGCTTGAAGAAGCAGGCACAAAAAAAGTTAAAGCAGCAGTTATTATTAGCTCAGGTTTTAAAGAAGTAGGAAACCGAGAACTTGAAGACCAAGTAGTAGCCACAGCACAGAAGCATGGCATAAGAGTCTTAGGTCCAAACTGTCTAGGTGTTTTCTACGCAAAAACAGGTGTTGATAGCCTCTTCTTACCAGAAACAAAAACCTTAAGCACTGGTGACGAAGTAATCGCCACCCCAAGACCAATGCCAGGAAACATAGCAATGATTACTCAAAGTGGTGCATTCGGCTGTGCAGCATTGGACTACTTAACTGGACGCCAGATGGGTGTCAGCAAATTCGTTAGTTTTGGAAACAAATGTGACGCTTCAGAATCAGACATACTTGAGTACCTCCTTTATGACAAGGAAACAAAGGTTATTTTGATCTATCTTGAAGACGTTAAATCTGGTAGAGACTTCATTAAAGTAGCCAAAAAAGTTGCACTTAAAAAACCAATAGTAGTTATCAAGTCAGGAAAAAGCGAGTCTGGCGCAAGAGCTGCAGCTTCACACACTGGTGCCATTGCAGGTTCAGATAAAGTCTATGATGCGGCTTTCCAGCAAGCTGGCGTTATCAGGGCAAAAGACATGGAAGAATTCTTTGACATTGGCAAAGCATTAGCAATGCAGAAACCAGCTTTAGGCAAAAACATCGGTATACTAACTGATGCTGGTGGTCCCGGAGTCATGACTGTTGACGAATTGGAAATCTTAGGCTTGACAGTTAATAAGTTCTCTGAACCAACCCTAAAGAAATTCAATGAACTCAAAGAACAAGGCGATATCCTTAAGATTGCAGCAACAAACAATCCAGTTGACTTAACCGGCAGCGTTACAGACAAGATGTTCGAGATTTCTGCTGAATTAATGTTTAAGGAAGACACAGTATGCGGTATTATACTCCTTGGATTACATCACATGCCAGGACTTCAGGAAGAATATATTGTCGGTACAGCAAAAATCGCAGAAAACTACGATAAACCCATAGTGATGTGCGATATAGGTGAAACAGAAATGGCGCTGTACACACGCTCAAGGTTTGACAGGCTTGGCATTCCAGCCTATTCATCACCTGAAGATGCAGCACGAGCAATGAAGGCACTTGTTACTTACGGTGAATACCTAAAAAAGAACAATGCCATAGATACCTACATAGCAGCGTTTGACAAAAGCAAAACTAAGCAGTAACCTCAAGAGTTACTGTATCCCCATCTTTCAACTTTAATTTCCTTCTTAAATTAGCTGAAGAAATGATTTCTATAACATCTTTTGGGTAATTTGGAACTTTTGGAACAACAATAAAACATTCCTCTTCGCCAAGTTTAGCCTTAAAAAGAACGCCCATAAAGTAGCCTGATTCTGGTTCAACCTCAATAGCTCTAAGATTTTCAAGTTTGTTTCTTTCCAGCGTACTTTCTAGGCTTAAACGAATGTTTAATGTGCCCAAAAAAGGGATAAAACCTGTTTTTCTAATTAATTGCCGCTTAACCCATGGTAGTCCAACAAACCTTCTACCTTGACCAGATCCAGAAAAGATAGTGCCTGAAAGTTTTAGGGCTGACATTTATTTGGCCAGAACAGCTATTTTTGTTCTTTAAGCCAATCTGCAACCGCTTTAAGAATACAGTCTTGTGATATGTCAACGACAGGGACAATCATTTTTTCTTTTGTCTCAATAATCTGCTGATATTTAGGCATAAACGCGTATCCAAGATATGTCCAGTAAACTTTATGGTTTTCAAGCAGTTCTTTTGCAACTGCAGTTGTTGACGCCGAAAGTGGGAAGTACAGGAAGACAACGCCATCAACCCAATAGAGGCCAGCAAGTTTGCCGCCTGCAATAACCGATGTAAAACGTGCAAGATCCTCAGGATTAGCGAATAAGGTTTTTTCCATAATGACAATTTCTTTAAAAGGCTCGTATGTGACGGTTATTTTAGGTTGACTGCTCATATGTTATTTCACCGTTGCATCAATTAGTTATCTGCGGTTCCCTTTTAATATTGCCTAAAGTGATAAGCGCATTCGGTAGGTCTTGAGTGTAGGTTCTGAGACGCGCAAGTGCTTTTCTCCACGAAACACGCTATGCCGAGTTGGCTAGCGATGACTCTTCCTGTCCTTGAATCAAGCAATGCAACAAAAAGGAAACTCAGCATTGAAGAAATAGGGGAATCCCTTCAAGGCGTAGGAGAGGAAATCCTACAGATTACCAAGCTAATTTCAGAAGAAAATATGCTTGTAGAAAATTTTTTTACATCCTTACTAAGAGTAATGCAGCCGCTAGCACATAAAATTGAGATTTCCCCTTCCCTGATACCTATTAAACGGAAAAAAATCACTCAAGCACACATAGATCCCACTGGGCACTTAACTTTAGGCTTTGAAGATGGGCACCAAGAACTTCTAGATTTAAGTGAAACCAGAAACCGTGATCTCATGATGATAGTAGCTGGCGACATTGTACCCAAACTCGCTGTTCTAGCGAGCAAAGGACCCATGGAAGAGTACAAGCCGCAACCAAAAGTTCAGAAGATCACAGCACCCCCAGCACCACCACTATCTCCAGTAGCTAAAGTTGAAACACCTGTAACAATAGTAAAACCAGCCCCTACTAAAGCTCCAGAACCGCCGAAAGCTCCAGAAGTGCCAGTTATATCAGAGAAAAACGCTAAAATAACCCAGATTGAAGCAGAAACTCTAGAATTCTTAGAGTTGCTTAGTCATGACGTGTTTGAAATCTCACCTATTAGCAGGTTCTTTGACGACTGGATGGTGAACCTTCGACAGGTAATTTTATCATTTGAATCCAACGAGGCAATAACTCCAGTTGACGAAGAATTCACAAAGCAATTCAATCAAATATTTAGCGATATTGAAGAGGAACTTGCCCAAAGACTGCTAGATGAAGCAGAACTTGAAGTCTCAACAAAGTCACTAGAAGAAAACAAGACCCTTCTCGGCGAAATGGACGCGGGATATGCCGCTCAAACAAAGGATTATGTAGTCAAAGGAAAAAGCGCAATTGACTTCTTAATCAATAACGTTCGTCACTTAGAAGCAGAACTTACTGAGTTAGACAAAACCAAGACCAGCTACCTTCACCCTCTTAAGAAAATGGCTAAAGAACAAAAACAGGCCGAAATCACCAAGAAATTGAATGATGCAAAGAAACGATTGGCTTTAGCGGTTCAAGGTTCCACGGTTTCTCGACCAAAAGCTGGAGCTGGCGTGGATCTTGATGCTGAGTATGCCGCTCAAGCCAAAGAATTAGCCGCCAAAAGAAGAGTCGCTATCAACTTTTTAGATAAAGAAGTTCGCGCAATAAACAAAGAATTAAACACATTATACATGGAGCCAGAATCGCGTAATCCAATCAAGAAACTAAACAGAGAAAACAAAATAATAGAAACCAATCTGAAACTCGACGCAGCAAGAAAACGATTAAGACTAGCAGAGCAAGATTCTGGTGCTGAACTAAAGAAACTTCAAGAAGAATATGCAAAGAAGAAGCAAGAAATGGTTGGAAAAATGCAGACTTTAGAGAAGGATATCAAAACTAAAGAAGTCGATACATCAGTGGAAGCTAGAAAAGCATCATGTAAGGCTATGGCTGAGGCAGTGAAGGCACTTGTGCAAAGAAAAATCGCTCCACCCGAACCACAGGCAGAGCAAACAGAAACAGTAACACAAAAAGAAACAACAGAAACTCCCAGAAACAATGAAATCAAACCTTAGAAATAGATAGTCACTTAATTCCGCAACTTAGCTGAGAGCTTGATGTGCTTGTGGCAACTTGCACAACCAACAAGCAAACAACCGCATTAGCCAAATAAGAAAACCAATCTAAAACACAACCCATTAGAAGTTGTTGTGTACAAGGGGCTTCTCGCCAACAACTAAGAGAACAAAAACAAACCAATATACAAAAAACAACATTCT